>JAGRAW010000002.1 GCA_020434415.1 Bdellovibrionales bacterium | reverse complement strand
TGCGCGTATTATTCCCTGTTTGGATGTCAAAGACGGGCGAGTCGTCAAAGGGGTGCGTTTCCAGGGCCTACGCGACGCGGGCTGTCCCGAGGAGCTTGCAGCCGCCTACGAAGCGCAGGGCGCTGATGAGTTGGTATTTTTGGACGTTTCAGCAACTCCTGAAGGACGTTCCACACATCATGAAACCGTCCGAAAGGTCCGAGCTCAGCTCTCACTGCCGCTCACGACCGGCGGTGGCGTGAGAAGCGCAAGCGATGCACAGGCTTTACTGGAAGCAGGTGCTGACAAAGTTGCCGTGAATACTGCCGCAGTCGAGAACCCGGCACTACTGACGGATATCGCACAACAGTTCGGCAGTCAGTGCGCGATCTTGGCAATGGACGCAGCGCTACGGTTGCATCAGGACGGATCCAGTCGCTGGGAAGTCGTTGTCCGCTCCGGCAAAGAGCGCACCGGGATCGACGCGGTTTGGTGGGCCGAAGAGGCTGTGCGACGCGGCGCGGGAGAAATATTGCTCACGAGCTGGGATCGTGACGGGACGCGCTCAGGCTACGACTTGGAGTTATTGCAGGCGATCTGCTGCGCGGTACCGGTGCCGGTGATTGCCTCAGGCGGTGCGCATACCCCCGAACACATGGCGGAAGCGCTCGCGGCGGGCGCAGATGCCGTGTTGGCCGCCTCTATTTTTCACGAAGGAGACTACACCGTGTCAGCCTTGAAAGCGGTGTTGGCAAAAAAGGGCGTGCGGGTGCGGCTGTGATTATTCCCTCCATTGATTTACAAGGCGGAAACGCCGTCCAATTGATTGGCGGTGAACAGAAGGCGATAGACGCGGGGACGCCTGATCCACTCGCGTCGCGGTTCGGCGTTACCGGCGAAATTGCCGTGATCGATCTCGATGCCGCAATGAACGTCGGAAGTAACCGAGAGGTGATACGACGGCTCCTTCGAATTGCGCGCTGCCGGGTCGGGGGCGGCATTCGCGATGCTAAATCCGCCGTTGAATCGCTCGATGACGGCGCTCAAAAGATTATCCTCGGCACCCGCGCCGTTCCGGAGATTCTGCGCGAGCTTCCAAAGGAGCGAGTAATTGCTGCCCTCGATGCGAAGCACGGTGAGGTCGTCGTCGATGGATGGAAGACCAACACCGGCCGTAGCATCCTCGAACGGATGCAGGAGCTTCGGGACTACGTTGGCGGCTTTCTTGTTACCTTCGTCGAACGTGAGGGCCGTCTGGGCGGAACGAACCTCGATCAGGTCCAAGCGTTGGTGGAAGCCGCCGGAAGCGCTCGGGTGACCATTGCCGGAGGAGTCACCACCGCCGAAGATATCCGAGCGTTGGATCAGATGGGTGCAGACGCTCAGGTGGGTATGGCGCTCTATAGCGGCCGTCTGCATCTCGGCGATGCATTCGCAGCGCCGCTATCCACGGATCGACCAGACGGCCTATGGCCGACGGTTGTCTGTGACGAGCATGGAGTCGCCCTTGGCCTCGCGTATTCGAACCTGGAAAGTCTTCGCACCGCAATCGAGGAGCGCAGAGGGGCATACCACTCCCGAACACGCGGTTTATGGCGCAAAGGAGCTTCCAGCGGAGCAGTCCAGGAACTACTCGCCGCGGACTTGGATTGCGACCGCGACACGATACGCTTTACCGTTCGGCAGCAGGAGCCGGGATTTTGCCACACGAACACCTGGACATGCTGGGGTGCAATTGGTGGCGCACCCGCGCTGTCCCGCGTCTTATCCTCGCGCAGGGACAGTGCCCCTGAGGGTTCCTACACAGCGAGATTGTTTGCCGATGCGCCTCTCCTTGGCAAAAAACTCCGAGAAGAAGCGGCTGAACTTGCAGAGGCGGTAGACAAAGAGCATGTCCGATGGGAGGCCGCCGACGTCCTCTACTTTACGCTCGCCAAACTGGCAGCTCACGACATCCCGTTCGCCGAGGTAGAGCAGGAACTCAATCGCCGTATGCTGAAGGTAACGCGACGTCCCGGCGACGCCAAGGAGTAAACAGAGCGAGAGAAACAGCCCGGCAAATCCACTCGAATGAGTTTTGATTCTCCGGGCTGGCAGCGCTCCCGCGCAAGAACACTCTCGAAGGAGCGCTTCGTGTGAGTACGACTGGTGCTGCTGCTTATGTTGCAGCACCTACCGCTTCCAGCTCCAAATCTTGTTCGATGCGGAAGGTCATCCCTTCGATAAGGACATAGTGCCGTTCGAGCGAGGCCAGCAATTCGCCGGTGATTCGCGTCCAACCGTTCTTGCCATGCCGATCGGTAGCAACTTCGACCGAATTACGGCGTCGATTTCGAACCCAATAGCAACCTGCCGTCAAAGTCATCCTTGAGAACCTCCTGTAAGAATGCGTCCTTCCAGTCCCCGGAAAAGGACGCAAACACCTCTAGTAAACGGGACTGTTTTCGAGCCGGAAGCTTGAAAACAGTCCCGTTTACCACCGCAAACCCTGCCGAGCTATTTCTCTATCGGGGAGAGTGCTTACAGCAACACTGCCGCAATCTCAAATAAATAGCCCCAATGGGTCCATAAGCCACATCAATCCCCGAGCACTCCGGATGCTCATGCCGAAAAGTCAGTTTCGATAGGTAATCGCCGCATACACGCTTCGGGGTAGCTCGGTCCCGACCGGGGACAAAAAGCCCTCCTCGAATTCTTGGTGTCGGTCGTGGAGCAGGTTCTGGCCGTTGAGCGAGACGCTCCACTTCGAATTGACCTGCCAGGCCAAGCGAAGATCAAGTTCTTCATACGCGTCGACATTTGCCGAAGGCAGGCGGTCGACGTATCGCAAGAACGCCGCCCCCTCGACGTCGTCGAGCAAACCCAGATAGGATCGGATCGTCCACTGATGTTCCGGAGTAAGACCTTCGATACGACCGAAGAACGGATCGTTCGAACCAGCCTCGCGGTCGAAATCGAGATTCACGTACGAGTAGGTGCCGTAGATGCGCCAACGGTGCGTCAGATCGAAGCCGACTGCAATCTCTGCCCCGATACTCTCTCCCTTACCCCTGTTATCGAAGCGAAAAGGGGAGATTATAACCGGCAGCTCCTCTTCGGTAGATACAAATGTAGCTTCCGGCTCGATGGTCACAAGATCTGAGTAATCGAAATAGAAAGTAGCGATGTCCACATCGAGGGCTCCCCCGACGACACCGCGATACCCCAGTTCATAGGCATTCAGGTTTTCCGCTTCGATACCACTATTGCCTAAAACACGGGCAATTACCGTCGACTCTCCATCGCTTGCCGGAAGGCTTAAAAAATCGGCGGAGAGGTCTCTGTCTACTCTCGACGGCGTTCGCACTGCACGAGAGAATGCCGCCCAAAGATGGTGGTTCTGGTTCAGTGACCAAATGCTGCGCACACTCGGCTGCACTTCCTCGTGGGTATAGGTATTGTGTTCGATTTTCGCTCCCAGTATTAGCGCCAGCCGATCGGGCACGATTGTAACCCGATCATGAAAATATACATTCGTTACTGAAAGTGATCGATGTGACGGAGATATTTGCAGCCCTTGCCCCCCGTCGAACTCGTCGGAAATAAACCGATACCCCGCGCCCAAGGTTACTTGATGAACGGTAAAGGGTTGAAACTGATATCGTAGATCCGTGTCGACCTGATCGACCCGTTGGTCGCTTACCAATTCATCTCGTCGGGACCTCTGATACGCGCTCTGCACACTGACGCGCTGCTCCGGCCCGATATCCCAGTTCAAGATCGAGTTGACATGGCCTCCCGCCATTTCAATTGAATCTTCGACCGCTTCCAAAAATGGCGGCGCAGCGCTCGGATAGGCGAAGTCTGAATGCTCCTCCCCCACATATAGCCCGCCCTCCAGTCGCAACGTGGTGTCTTTTGAAATCTGGAAATCGGAAACGATTCCGCCGCGCTGCACTTCGAGGCGATCGAACGCATCGCCGCCGTCGACCCGCTTCGCATGACCTGAATTACTATACTTCAGGTAAACCCGCCCCGCTCCCGAGGATCCTAGAGCCTGTCCATAGCGAGCGGCAACTATCGAGTCGTCCTGAGTACCGACTACTGCCTCGGCGTAGCTCCCTATCGTCGTTGCGGCATGCTTGGTGATGATGTTGATGACACCGTTCACGGCGTTGGCTCCCCATAACGTTCCGCCGGGACCCCGAATCACCTCAATCCGCTCGATATCTTCGAGCAGTGTATCCACCTCACTCCAATAGGTTCCGGAAAATGTCGGGCTATAAACGCCCCTGCCGTCGACAAGCACCAGGAGCTTATTCGCGAAGCGGCCGCTGGACCCACGAATACTTACCGACCAGGCTCCCGAATTGAAACGCGCTACCTCTACCCCCGGCACCATACGCAGCAGCTCCGGAATGCTCGTTGCCGCCGAATTCTGAATGTCCTCTTGTGAGATCACGTAGATTGCTGTGGCAGTTTGACGTACTTGCTCGGTCCGCTTGGATGCGGAATAGACCTCGGCATTCATCAGTTCTTCGATGGTGAGATCAAATACATCGGCCCCAGGTTCGGCGTTCGCCGGCCACACTCCGTCTATAGCTACTAGCGCACCGAGCAACCCGATCCAGAATACGGCCGACCGGACTCGAGTTTTGAACATTCCCTGCTTTCTCCTCATAGCTGTTCTCTTTCCGATACAATGCGAGCCAGTCGCAACAATTGTGAGCCTATTGTGAGTTTCCTCTCTTTCGCAGCGGTCGGGCTGATTTCAAAACGAACCTTATTTCCTTCCAGGTAAAAGCCAATAGTGCCGCCTCGCGCAACGAATCCGTCGGTTTCACCAACGATTAGGACGCTTTGTTCACCAATTGCCGTAAGAATCGCGCCTTCCGGAAAAGCGCTCTCGCGGGATAAAAAGATAACGTCGCAGTGTTTTATGGCTAAAATTGTATCTACGGTATGGATGCGTATTCCGCGCCCCTCGATTACACGCTCCTCCAGACCGGCAAACTCTCGCAGCACATCCGAATTGCCGAGGATACAGAGGTTCAACTCAGCTCTTGGCATCGGAAACTGGACGTATTTCAGGAAATTAAAGACGAACCCCGCCTTTACCCGATATTCTGAGAGTAGCCGACTGTCCGCCGGTGATTCGCGGACAGAATCGGCTGATTAGGCCAAGACCACGACGGGTCCTTGCAGGTAGAGAGCTGAAATGAAGATTGCGAACAAGGCGGGGCCTCGCACGTTCCGCACCGATTTCATTCAAAGCCCATGGCTTCTGATGCAACAGCGGATAGTGATCTCTGCTCGATTCATCGGCGAAGCTATTTCCCCCCTAACAGTTTACGAGACCGCGAATCCGCGCACTATCAGCTCATCGAAGTTTCTTCTCGCATCTTCGGCTCCGTTACAAGGTCAAAGCGCGTCTTTAGCGTCGACGCCGGAAGAACTCACAATCCGATGAAAAGCGGCTTTGCACTCTCCTTGCGCGCAACGGCGATACTACTCATCTTGGGCGTATCGCTAACGGTGCTTGTCATTGCCGAGACGGGCTCCTTATACCGATTTGTCACTAATGCACGCGCAAAACAGATCCGCGATCTGCGCACTTTGGCGGAAATTAGTGCCTACTCGTTGGAGTCAGCACTGCTGTTCGATGACGCTCCCGCGGCGCAACGCAGTCTCGAAAGCTTAAGATACAAGCCATCGGTGTTGCTAGCGGTCGTGCGGGACACCGAGGGGCGGATTTTCGCCCAGTTCGCGCCGACACCACGAGGACGAGCGCTCACGGAAGCCGTAGCGGGGCTCGAAGAGGGAACTCATCTGGATCGCGACACCATTGTACGCGTGCAACCGATTGTCTCGAACACAGACGAGATCGGTCGTGTTACCATCGCCGTCGACACGGCCTCTTTTCAAGAAAACGTTGACCGGGAGCTGGCGGGTAGTCTGAGTTTGATTATTGGCTGCATTCTGTTGGCGCTCCTACTTTCCAATTTACTGCAACGGATAATCACCAGGCCGCTCCGCAACTTGATCGCGACCGTTCGACAAATTGCGTTCGAGCGAAACTATGCGGCGCGGGTGCCGGAGGAGCGCAACGACGAAATTGGCACCCTCATCGCCGAGTTCAACAAGCTGCTCGAAGAACTGGAGGACCGGGACCGGACACTCGCACAGGAAGTCGCGCGACAGACATTCGAACTACGACGGCAGAACGAAGAGCTGAACTACGCAAAGCAGCAGGCAGAAGCGGCGAATAAAGCGAAAAGCGAGTTTCTCGCCAACATGAGTCACGAGATACGAACGCCGATGAACGGCGTCATCGGTATGAGCGAGCTGCTTCTCGACACGTCTCTGACGAAAGAGCAGAAGGAGTTCGCGAATACGGTGTATCAGTCAGGTCAGTCGTTGCTGACAATCGTGAATGACATTCTCGACTTCTCCAAGATCGAAGCCGGTAAGCTTGAATTGGTGACAAGCGATTTCGATTTGCACTCGCTCGTCAAAGAAGTTGACGCTTTCTACACTCCGCGACTGAAGTCGAAGGAACAGGCGTTCGTCATCGATCTGCCTCCTTCTGTCCCTCGCCACGTAATCGGCGACGAAGCTCGACTCCGCCAAGTGCTGCTCAATCTCTTGTCAAATGGGATAAAGTTTACCAAAGAATCCGGCGGTGTGGCGCTTCGCCTCCGCGTGGTCGGTCACCAAGACCGCCAAGCGACGATACGATTTACCGTTGTGGACAGCGGCATAGGGATTCCGGAGGAGAAGCTCGAGCGCATCTTTGAATCATTTTCTCAAGCTGACTCCTCGACCACCCGCACCTTCGGAGGGACGGGTTTGGGGCTTGCGATCTCGAAACGACTTGTTGAAGCAATGGGAGGAACGCTGCAAGTTCAAAGTCGCCAGCACGTCGGTAGCGCTTTTTGGTTCGAGATCGCGTTTGAAACAGTGGAGCAGCCGCCGGTAGCGGAGACGGCATCTAATCGCCTCCACGGCGTACCCCGTCCCCACGACCGCTATGGACAAGTGTTGTTGGTCGAGGACAATGCCGTCAATAGAGCTGTCGCCCTAAAAATGCTAACACGGGCAGGCTATGACGTCACGGTTGCCGAAGACGGCCAGCAAGCGTTCAAACGGTACATCTCCGACTCGTTCGACATCGTCCTGATGGACATCCAGATGCCGATTCTCGACGGCGTGGAAGCGACCAAGCGTATTCGCGCTTGGGAAGCAAACTTCGGTAGACGGACGCCAATCATCGCCTTGACGGCCCATGCGCTCAAAGGCGATCGCGAGAAGTATCTTGCAAGCGGCATGGACGACTATCTTGCGAAGCCGTTCCATCGCGACGAATTGCTTGCGGTAATCAGGAAATGCATGGGCCGTCCGGGAAGCAGCATGGCTGATGCGCGGGAAATCGAACTACCCTGCTAGGCTCCTCGGCGAAAATACCCCCCATATTGGAGGTGAGATGTCGCCGAAGCGGCCTTCTTTATCCCTGCTGTTTCGACGATCCCCGATTCGGATAAGCACGTAGCGGTAGCGCACAAAAGCATTGTCGCGGCGTCTGCCCTTCGACAGACTCGCTGATCAGTAGCTTGCCGTTTCTGGTGTGGCTCGGCTCTCGCAGCACCTCAACTTCCAGTTCCTTGTCCTCTCGAAACAAGCGGCGCCGTGTCACGCGAGCATACCGACAGCCATCGCACCAGTAGGCGAGCAATCCCGAAAGTGACTCCACATCCATCGCGCGACTCAAATCGTCGGAGTAGAACTCCCCGTCAACGCGACAACTGCTTTCCGAGCCACACTGCGGACAGACCACGCGCTCGCATTCCGAAGTATCCGACGAAGCACGAAGAAGATCGACAAGTCTCCGCGCGCGCCTAACAGCGAGAGAGATTTTCACAACCCGATTAACCGATCTAAAGAAGGCCGAACTAATGACCACCCAAGAAGCTCGAAGGGCTTCGAGCCAATAACCTTACGTTATTTTAACGATCTTCAGGGACGGATGCTAGACGCGGTATCGGTTCAATCCCGTCCGAATCGGCCACAATCGCGGAACGAACTGTCATCGAATGAACTGCACCAGGAAAAGTGCTAGGATGTTCCACTCACGCGGGAAGACGAGACTTTGCTGGGCTCGCCGGTACACCACCGACGAGTCTAGTGGCGCACGAACACTAGGTTCTTTTTGGTTTTCGGGTCGTGCGGAAAAGGACCTAAAGATGAAACGCTATTCGCTACGCTACTTGTTTGTGGTGATCGCCGCGGTCGCCTTCTTCCTCAGACACCCTACTGAGGTCAAGCAAAAGATCGAGCTGGAAAATGCCATCGTTGCCAAACTCACGGAGCTGGGGTGCAGCGTAAGCCGCAATCCGGATGAACGGCGAGAGGTGTTCTGGCTGTTCGAACCATTGATTGGTCATCACGTCGGCACTAGCGTCGATTTCGTTAGCCTGGGTGAGCAGATACACACTCCGCAGCAGACAGACGAAATAGTCGACCTCTGCGCAAGGCTACCTGACCTTGAGGGGATTTCCTTCGATTTAGCCGAACCGAGTGTCACCGCACTGCAGCGCTTGGAGCATTTACCGCTGAGGATTGTGAATCTCGGCTATGTCAGAAATAGTCTCAGCGACGAACATTGCAAGGCGCTGAGTCGACTATCCGAGATTGAGCACATCACGATGCGTGTCGGTTCGCTCAGCGAACAAGGCTTGCGGCACGTGCGTGAGCTACCCAGCCTGCGAAGGCTGCATCTCACGGTACTTCCCGGAACACCCACGGCCCGATACGCCACTATGTACGATGTGTGCTTCACCTTCGTTCCGCCTCCGGATCAGCCCAAGCTGAACATGGAACCATGGCAACGCATCAGCGACTATGCCGGCGATCTGTATCAGGTGCAGAGTTTATAACGATGCTCGGGGGCCTGCCCTGCCCGTGCTCGCAAACGTGCGTCACGGGCTTCTTTACTCTTCGGTAGTATGCAGGTGCATGTCGTTCGTTACTCAGCCTTTCCGGAAAGGGGTCAGCGCCCTGTCAGCGCGCCGCGCCAGCATCCTGAGCACGGACAGACAAGCGCGTCTACACGGTCCGGCCTGGGGCCGCCCAGACGAACGTTCATTCGACCCGCGCGACTGTCGAGGTGACGGACCGGCGGGCAGATTTCAAAGACACTAAGTCCTTAAAATTTGGAGTGCGCAAAAGCAAAAGTCTTTACTCGCACGACCTGAGAAAGTCCCTGGATGATCTTTTTCAGCGATCTGCTAGGCGCTCCATCGAAGTCTCCGCGCTTTCGTTATGGAGATTGCGAAATCTCGATAAGAACAGATTCATTGCGGTTCAAGCTCTTCAGCACACATGCCCCGGTGACGAGAATATATGAGGTCGGGTCGGGTAATCTTGAACTGGACGGTTCGTGCGGTGACGTTCACGTTCTTTCAGAGGTCTCTGGGACAGAAGTATGCCATCCCAGGCAGTTTACGTCGTGCTCTCTCTGCTGCTTGCGCTCCTGACGCATACTCTCTCGCATACCGCCACTGCAGACACGATTGAGGGCTCATGGAATGGATACTTGGAGCAAGCCAACGTCGTCGAATGTAGCAATCTAACCAGAACGCCCATAGAGTTCCGTTTCGACCTGCTTACAAGCGAAGGGACCCTGCTTGAATCCAGAGGTGCAACAGTTGCGGCTTACGGCACGCTTCACCTGATGCTCGACGCTGAGCATACGCGGAACAAGTACGGAACCTTCCGAATTACCCCCAGTGCATCGCAGGGGCAGTCGCTTTCCTGTCTTACAGCCATCTATCGTTATGCCTCTGTAGACTCGGACGAACCTCTCGAATACGCCTATACCCTGCCAACAGCAGCTCTTCGTCGCGGAACGACCTCCGGCCTTTACAACTCAATGAATCCAGATCCTGACGGACCGGCTGTTCTCAACTGGCTGACGGTGATCAATCACGGTGATCGCCCTTTTGTCGCCGAGCTTAGAAGATTTCCCGCGGGAACAGTCGATTCGCGCAGTGCGCGTCGCACCCAGATCGAACTTCGGCCCGGGCAGAGAATCGACCTCCCGCTAGGCCATGACCAGGGCAAGGAAGTCGGTTTCTTCGACTTGGTTCCACGAGTGGAGGACCAACCTTATTCTGCATTTCTAATCCGCTATGGTGGGCAAACGGATTCGGACAGGTTCACGTTCGCATTTCCGCTTCAGGTGACGGAAGGCAGGTGCGACTCCGGCCTTATTCCCGCAAACACTATGGACCCGGCGCTTAACTGGGCGGAGGTGGCTAATCTCAATTCCGCTTCGCTCGAGGTTCGGTTCGAAGTGTTCGCCGGGGATGGCTCGCGACTTCATGACGAACGGATTACCGTCCCTGCGTTCGCACAAGTCCATCGCTATCTCAATTCCGTGATAGGTGACCGCACTACGGGAAGCTTCCGCGTTACTTGCGATGAGTCCCGAACAGCCGGACGAGGTTTTCTCGCGCAGAGTCTTTTCTACGGTCTCGTCCCAGACGACACTAATCGGATCGAATGGGCGTACGCGCTTCAACCTGAAGCAACTCGATCCCGCCAATCGTGCGGGGTGGGGGCTCTTGTCAACACCTATCTAGGCGCAAGCAACTGGTTCGTTCTCTCAAATCAGGGCGCTCGCTCGACACACTATCAGATTGATGTCCGCGACACTGCCGGATACGGTCTCGGATCGGAAACGCACCGTCACACCCTAGCACCGCACGCACACCCGCACCTAGCGATACACGAACTTATAGGCGCCGATCGTATCGGCCTGGTCACTGCCCGGTCCCCAAGTGTGAGCGCCGGAGCGTCAAGCCTTCACCGAGTCTATCCAAAATTGGACGGTTCGATCGGTACTATCGCGGCAGTTCCGGTCATCGAACTTGAAAACTGCGGATCAAATTCCGGGGATGGCGGCTCGAGCTCGTCATCGTCTGGTTCTTCTTCGAGCAGTTCCTCCTCATCGAGTAGCTCGTCCTCAAGCAGCAGTTCCTCGTCATCAAGCTCATCTTCATCGACTAGCTCTTCGAGTAGTTCCTCGTCATCCTCATCCAGCGGTTCGTCGTCCAGCTCAGGAGGAGAAGCGACCTGCACGGGCGACACCCTGAAGGCAGCGGCCCAGTGTTTCGGCATCCCGATCGGCACACCTGTCTGGGAGCTTGATGATCCTCAAGTGGTCGCTATGGCGGGACAGGAATTCAATGTCCAGACGTTTACGGTGTATTGGGCGAGAGTCGAGCAGCATCAGGGCGACTTTGACTTCCACCTTTCCGATCAGATGGTCGCGATGGCCGAAACATTTGGCATGCTTCTCCATGGTCATCCGCTAGTGTGGGCGGACGATGCGCTGGTGCTCGACTGGGTGAAAGCTACTCCCCACGCGCAAGCCGAAGCAGTGATGCGCAATCACATCCGTACTGTTGCTTCCCGTTACCAAGGAAAGGTTGCGGTCTGGGACGTCGTAAACGAGGCGGCTTCGGATTATTCCAGCGGCTACAAAAACTCCTATTGGTATCGCGCACTGGGAGAAGACTTTATGCGGATCGCGTTCGAAGAAGCGCACCATGTCGAACCGAATGCAGTACTCTTGTACAACGACTACGACATCGAAACCAATCTCGGAAAATATCGGACCGTCCGAGACATGTTGGTACGGCTTCGCTCCCAAGGCGTACCGATTCACGGCCTTGGCTGGCAGCTCCACGTACGAGTCGATGACGTATTATCCCCGACGTTCCCGTTGCAACAGCGGATGCAAGAGATGTCTGACCTGGGTTTTCTGAACTTCATTACAGAGCTCGACATTCGCATCCCGGTAAACACGTCCTATCAGCTAGAGCGCCAGAAGCAGGCCTACAAGAAAATCGCGCGGATCTTCCTAAGTATCGAGAATCGCGGCTACTTCCAGTTGTGGGGACTGTCGGACAAGCACAGCTGGTGGAACTGGACACTCGGCTACGAAACTTGGCCGCTGATCTTCGACGAGAACGTCCAGCCAAAGCCCGCGTACGACGGCCTGCTCGAAGCGTTCAACGAGCGCGAGCCTTGGGTTGATCCATAGCAATCAAGCGCTGTAACGCCGCGAATCGACTGCGCCGGTAGGCACTGCTCAACCGGTCCCGACCCAGCAAGTGCGGACCTCTGTCGCCCCCTGGTAATTTTTGGAGGAGTGAGGCTTCCGTTTAGATTTCGTTTAGAAAAAACTAAACATAACCAACGCTTTACTCCTACGTAGATTTATACTAGGTTTTCGTCCGCGGCAGCACCGGGTGAGGTCCAACGCCTCTGCGCACGCTTCATTGAATCGCATCTCACCAGGTCGACGATTGCGAATTGAAGTGTGGCATGCCGCGTCTATTCCGTTTCACCGCGGAACCCACACCTTTTCGTATTTCTTTCGGCTCGTAGTTTCTTTCGGAGTAGTAGTACATGCGCCCTTCCCGTCGTAGATCGTTAACAGTTGTGATTCTACAACTGTTCGATTTGACTGCGATGTTTGGCTGCCTTGCGCTGTCGAACCTTGTAAGCGCCAAGTTGTCAGCAGAAAGTCTGGGCATAACGTCGGCCTTGGAGCATTTTTCAATCTCCGAGCTCGCGGAAACCCGGATACCCATCCAGAGCGTCGCTTTGGCATTGCTCTTCTCAATGATTTGGCATGCCTTTTTTAGCTACTTCAAGCTCTACAACTCGCGACGCCTCACCAGCATGCTGGATGATACCCGCCAGATATTGAAGGCGACCACCGCAGGCGCATTAGTCCTTCTCACAGCGGATATCGCCTCGCGTTTCCTCTCCGGGGGGATGTCGGGACCGGTATTGAGGGACGTCTACCTCAGCTCGGTATTATTCTACGTTCCTGTATCGTTCGTAACTGTCACCGCAAGACTGTCTCTCAAGTTCCTGCTCCGACAGGTTCGACTCTACGGCCGGAACCTCAGATACGTCGTACTCGTCGGAACCGGCACCCGCGCAATGAAACTCGCTGCAAGGTTCGAACGAGCCCCCGAACTCGGCTACCAATTGCTTGGCTTTGCCGACGACGGGACCGGAGATTCTGAATTCCAAGCGTCAGGCTATGTCCTGGTTTCCGACCTCGACGGACTTCCGGAGTATCTGCGGACGACCGTGATCGATGAAGTCATTATTTGCCTTCCAATCGAGTCTCGCTATCCGGAGATCTCTCGAATCGTCGCGGATTGCGCGCGTCAGGGCATTATGGTGCGCTTTCTTTCGGAGATATTTCAATCAGATGCCGGCTACCTTCGAGCGGAACAATACGCTGAGGGTGCATTTATCAGCGTAAGCCCTGCTAAAGTCGAAGTTCCCCGCCTTCTTGCCAAGCGCGCGCTCGATTTCGTTGGTTCGTTAACACTGCTGTTCGCTTTTGCTCCCCTGTTTTTACTTGTGGCGGCGCTAGTGAAAGGGACCTCCCGCGGGCCCGTGTTTTTCGTTCAGGAACGGCTTGGTTACAACAAGCGATTGTTCCCCCTCGTGAAGTTTCGCACCATGCAGGTTGGCGCGGAGGCGCGCTTGGATGAGCTCAAGGCGGCGAACGAAGTGGACGGTCCCGCATTCAAGATGACCAACGATCCGCGGGTCACCACCATTGGGAAGTTCCTTCGCAAGACTAGTATCGACGAGCTGCCTCAACTACTGAACGTGCTCATGGGAGACATGAGCTTGGTTGGACCTCGTCCCCTTCCCGTCCGTGACTATAATGGCTTTGAGGAAGACTGGCATCGCCGACGTTTCAGCGTGAAACCCGGCCTGACGTGCACATGGCAGATCAGCGGACGAAGCGACATCTCGTTTTCCGACTGGATGCGGATGGATATTCAGTACATCGACAACTGGTCGCTCTTGCTCGACCTGTCGATTCTCCTCGGGACCATCCCCGCCGTCGTCAAAGGCAGAGGGGCAAGGTAGAGAGGGCCCCGGACGGTGAAGGTAGTTTCTAAACTTTCGGTCCCGCAGGTAGTGAGCGGACTTCCCGCGCCTGTCCCACGGATCACGCACCGTCTGACATCGCTCGTCTCGCACAAAGGAACGCTTACTCTGTTCGATCAGGGTGCGGTCAGCATGACCGGGTTCTTGACCAGCGTCATCATTGGACGATTCGCGGGTAAAGACGAACTCGGCCTGTACATGCTCGCGTTAAGCATTAGTGTATTCATTACCGAACTTCAGACGGCGATTATCTCCACGCCGTATATGATCCGACGGCCGCAGCTGGGCGATCAGCGTGAGCAGCGGTCGTACCGCGGGAGCGTCATCGCTCATCAAATCGCCTTCTCCGCGGGGACGGTTCTTCTAGTGTCGCTTGCGTGGATGTTCCTCTCGCTGCAAGGCACAATGACCGATTTCCATGCGACGCTGCTAGTACTTGCCGGGGCTATCTCCCTGGTGATGCTCCGAGACTTTGTGCGCAGGCTCTGTTTTGCGGAGCTTCGAACGATGAGCGCTCTTTTGTTCGATGTCGCGGCCGGCACCTTGCAGGTCGGGGGGCTCCTCTACTTCGCACTGGGAGCGACGCTCTCGGCCAATCTTGCTCTTGCCACTATTGGAATGGCTAGCGCAGTGAGCTTGCTCTGCTGGTTCGCGGCAAATCGTGGCGAGTTTGAGCTCTCCGCCCGAGCGCTTGTCGCTGATTTTTTCATCAACTGGCAGCTAGGGAAATGGATCCTCGCGAGTGGGTTACTGTGGGCGCTCAGCATGAATTTTTATCCGTGGTTGATCACCTACTTTCACGGAACGGAATCGACCGGGCTATGGGCCGCGTGCATTGGCATTCTTGGTGTGCTGAATGCTCCACTTATCGGATTGCAGAACTATCTCGGACCGAAGATTGCAACGGTCTACGCGACTCACGGCGTCTCCGCGCTCTGCGACTATTCTCGTCGGGCAGCATTGTTTCTAGTCGCATTCTTAGGTTCGGTTTCGGTAGCGCTCGCGCTGGCCGGCGATTGGCTGCTCCAAAACCTCTACGGCACGGACTACGCTGGCAACGGACTCGCCCTTGCCTTCTTAGCTCTGGGACTTGTCGCTGCTAGCGTCGGGTTCGTCTACTCGCGAGGTTTGTTCGCGCTCGGAAAATCGGACGTCGACTTCAAAATCAACATCGTGCCTCTGCTAGTGTTGGCCACCGCCGGTGTCTGGCTGGTGCAGCTTTCGGGAACAGTCGGTGCAGCAGCATCGCTTTTCGTCGCACACGTCGCGAGCGCACTCGCAAGATACTGGTGTTTGAAGGCGGCAACAACCGAACGGAGCGAGATCGCAATTGAGCCGACGGTGGAGCTTCAGACCGATGAGTAACCTCGTCTCCCCGGCGCTGTCTAGAAGACCGCTCGAGTATGCGCCGGCAACGCTGAGTCGCGCCCGCCTCAGGGGCCGTCCGTGGTTCTCGATGGTGTTTCTGTTCATCGCGTTCTTTCTAATTCAGCACGATTTCTATTTCTCTCTTTTGAGCCATGAGGGATTCAGTCCGTCCCTCGGAGAGTTCACCGAGAAGGTAGAGGACGGGAACCTGCTCAGACGGTTAGTGCTTATCGTCGTCGGGTGTTGGGGAATCGTCGTCACAGCCCTCTACCGCGAGCGCTCGGACGCGATCGGCAATCCGTGGTTGGGCTGGCTTATCCGAGTGTTTCTCGTGTGGTCAGCGCTGAGCTTTGCTTGGTCGGTCGATCCGGGTCTTACCGGTCGTCGAATAATCGTTCTCAGCATGCTCTGTATCGGCGCTTACGCGATTTCGTGGCGTTTCAGCTTAAGAGACTTTGTTGTTTGGGTTGCGGTAAGCAGCTTCGGCTACCTTCATGTCGGCATCCTCGCGGAGTTGATCCTGGGGACGTTTCATCCTTTCTCCGGCGAGTACCGATTCTCGGGCACCCTGCATCCAAATAGTCAGGCGATAAACTGTGCGCTGCTGCTACTAGCAACCGGCACCCAAGCGTTAGAAAGCGATCGTTGGCGAACTGTCTATCTCGCCGTGTTGCTGGAAGCGACGGTATTTCTCCTTTTGACAAAGTCAAGAACATGCTTGGTGCTCACGCCCCTCGCCCCCTTTCTTTTTTGGCTGCTCACGGAGCGTCTTCCGACGAAAGTGGCCTTTTCGCTTTTGGCTGCCTTCATCGGCACGACCGCTATGCTTGGCCGCGAGGTTATCGTCCCCCTCGTCACCTCCACGCTCTCGAGCGGGAGAGCGGACTCGGAAATGATTACGCTTACGGGAAGAATCCCCTTATGGAGCCAGTTGTTTCGTTACATCGAACAGCGACCGTTGCTGGGTTACGGCTACGACTCCTTCTGGACATCCCGCTACGCCGACACCATCCTCGCAACCCAAGATTGGGTTGTCACCCAGGCTCATTCTACCTACGTCGAGCTGCTCCTGAGCCTCGGTCTAGTGGGACTGCTCTTGTATGTCGCTATCAGCTTCGGTGTCGTGTGGGTCGCTGTTCGGTACCGGCGTCGCGGAGCAAGTCTCGACATTTGCCTCGTCGGATCGCTCGTAATATTTGCGCTTCTGAACGGCCTAATGGAGTCTGTGATGATCATGAGTAACATGGCGACCCTTGTCGTCATGGTGGGCGTTTCGAAGCTCGTTTTTTCCCTTCGCGCATCCGAGCTGTATAATAGCAGTCTGCAGACAGATCATCCTTCCCCTACGGGTGCGCCATGAGCTTCCACCCGACTCCCGCAGTTTCGGTTTGTCTTTGCACCTACAACCGGTCCCACTTGCTAAAGCAGACGTTGGAGAGCGTTTATCAGCAGATGTCGAGCTTCGGAGAATCATTCGAGATAGTCGTGGTTGACGACGGTTCGACCGATAAAACAACCGAAGTTCTCGCTTGGGCCGAGTCCACCTCACCAGTGCCGTTTCGCTTCTTGACGCAACAGAATAAGGGCGTTGCCGCTGCGCGAAACGCCTGCGTTCGTGAGGCACGGGGCACCTGGATAGCTTTTCTCGACGACGACCAGATCGCAGCGCCTCGCTGGTTGATGGAACTGCACCGAACTGCTCTCGAGACTGGTGGAGACTGTATCGGCGGTCCCTCGTTGTTACTGCTGCCGAACGATGTATCCAGCAACCCGAAACCCACTGTCCGTCGGTTGCTTGGCGAGAATCCGTTTTTCGCGCGGGAGCCTCGGTGGTTCAGTCGTTTCGATCCTCGCCGCAAGGCAGAGTTCGTTCCCGGCACCGGGAACGTGATGGTCAGACGCTCTCTTTTTTCCGACATCGGTGGTTTCAATGAGAGCAGCTCAATCGGTGAGGATGCTGAGTTTTTCAGAAAGGCGATTCGTGCAAAGGCTCGAATCGTCGCTTCGCCTAGCGCGGTGATGTATCAGGTCGTGCCCGCAGCAAGACTCCAGTCCCAGTACCTTTTTCCCCTTGTCGAGAAGTGTGCTAGTCACCGGGCGGGGCTCGATAGGAGCGAACTTCCGAAATCGAAGCTGGCTCTCTTGTTCGTTCTCCGGCTCGGACATCTCGCAGCGGTGGTGCTCCCATCACTGGGATTTGCCCTGGCGTTTCGTCAGCCGGAGCTCGCATTAGCTCGTCATTGTTCGCTCCGCTACTTTCTGGCGTACGCTGGTGCGTTGTGTCCTAGTGGTGAGCTAAGTCATCCCGGCAGAACAAACTAAGACATTTTTCCGCCCGGCAACGTGAAGCGGAAATTTTCGAGATTCAATGCGAGTAGCGCAAGTATACAACCAGCAGCGAAGTATCGGGGGCGGCGAGGAGCGTGTCGTTCTTCAAACGACCGAGTGGCTGAAGGAGCGCGGCATCGAAACCGACTTGCTCATCAGATCCAGCCGGGAGCTGGAAGCGAGTATCGGAAAGAAACTCACCGCCGCGTTCACGGGGATCTACAACCCTGAAGCATATCGCTATATGCGAAAGTACATCGAGCGGGTTAGACCTCACGTCGTGCATGCTCATAATTTGTTCCCCCAGTGGTCCCCTTCAGTACTTGCCGCCTGTCGAGACGCCGGTGTCCCCTCTTTGTTCACCGTTCATTGCCAGATTTTGACCTGTCCCACCTGGTATCACCTGCACAACGGTATGGTCTGCGAGAAGTGCCTCCACTCCGGTGAGCACTGGTGCATCATTCAGAACTGCCGCGACAATTATGCGGAGAGCATCGTGTACGCCCTACGTGGTTTCCTCGTACGTAAGTTCAGGCTCTTTCACGACGCCGTCGCGCTCTTGATAACCCCCACCGACTTCATGCGGCAAAAGCTCATTGATGCGGGATTTCCCGCCGAGCGAATTCGAACCGTCTGGAATGCCGTCGAGATCCCTGCTGAACCGGCGCAACCGGCATCGGGAGAATATGTTGCGTTCGCCGGACGACTCAGTGCAGAGAAGGGCGTTCGAATCCTTCTTGATGCGGCTCGAAGGATGCCTAGTATATTATTCAGGATCGCAGGCACGGGTGGCGAAGAGGAGTTTCTACGCAGCCAGGCGGGGTCGAACGTCGAGTTCGTCGGATTCCTCTCACAGGACGAACTGAGGCGTTTTTATCGCGGTGCACGCTTACTCGCTTTGCCCAGCGTGAGCTACGAAACATTCTCTCTGGCCGCAGCAGAGGGATTAGCAATGGGCCTTCCGGTCGTTGCTACCGCTATCGGCGGCGTTCCCGAGCTAGTGCTCGACGGCGAGCGTGGGATGCTGGTCGAGCCCGGAAATGCAGCGATGCTTGCAGATGCGATTCAGCAGCTTTGGGAGGATCGGTGGAGATGTGCGGAGCTAGGAGCGAATGGACGGACGTGGGCGAGCGAACATTTGACGAAAGAACGCTACGTCGATGCTTTGCTCAATCTGTACGATGAGGCTGGGTCGCAACGGTCAGACCGAACCGCGGAGGGGACTCCAGTATGACCGAACCGAGTCCTGCCAAAGTGACGATCTTGGGTGTCCCTATCGACAACGTCAGCCTCGATGAAACCGTCGACCGGATTCAGGCGCTCGCCGAAGCGCAGTCGTTTTCGTTCACCGTTACGCCGAACGTCGATCATGTCATGAAGCTGCAGAACGACAGCCGCTTCCGGCAGTGCTACTCCCAGGCGGATCTCGTAGTGTGCGACGGGGTCCCGCTTTTGTGGGCCGCAAAGTTTCTCGGATCACCGCTCAAGGGTCGTGTCAACGGTACCGATCTGTTTGAACGGCTTGCTGCGCGCGCCGCGGAGACGGGTTCATCCATCTTTCTTCTCGGCGGCGATCCCGGGGTCGCCGAGAAGGCTGCCGACGAACTTTGTCGTCAACATCCTACGTTGCGCGTCACAGGATGCTACTGCCCTCCCTACGGCTTCGAGAACGACCCGGCGGAGAACGCAAAAATTCTCGAGCTTATCCGCTCGGCAAAACCGACATACCTCTTTGTCGGTCTGGGCTGTCCGAAACAGGAGTTCTGGATAGCTGACCATGGTGCATCCAGTGGCGCGCGGCACGCGATCGGCATAGGTTTCAGTTTCAGTTTTGTTGCCGGGGCGGTTCGGCGTGCTCCAGGATGGATGCAACGCTACGGCCTCGAATGGTTCTGGCGGCTCTGCGCTGAGCCGAAGCGCTTGGCTCGGCGATACCTGCTCGAGGATCCCAAGTTCTTCTGGCTACTCTTCAAGCAAAAGATCGCATCCCAGTGAGCAGCTTTTTGTCTCCCGCGACCGATTGGACTGTCTCACGTCGCGACTTTCTAAAAGCGCTCGGCCTCAGTGCCTCTACACTCGCTCTACCACCGACTGCATTGCTTGCTCGAGAAGCTGAGCTCCCTCTTGCTGCGAGAGCCGCTGCAAAGGGCATACTCTACGGCTCGGAAATCATGATGAGCTCTATCGAGGAGAACCCAGCGCTCGCGGAACACTATCGGGAAGAATGTGCCCTCTTCGTTCCGGGCAATGAACTCAAATGGCACATTATACGAAGGATGCGAGGTGAATACGATTTCAAGCCCGCCGATATGCTTTTTCGGTTTGCCGAGGATTGCAAGGCCCTTGTGCGAGGGCACACGCTTATCTGGGGGGAGTCTTTGCCTCGTTGGTTTAGCGAGACGGCAACCAAAGCCAACGCGGGACGACTCCTCGAGGAGCACGTAACCACCGTAGCGAGTCGCTATGCCGGACGCGTTCACTCCTGGGATGTTGTCAACGAGCCGATCCGCATTTGGGATCAAGAAGCGGACGGCATGACCTCCAACATCTGGCTTAAGCTCCTCGGTCCGGATTTTGTGCGAACAGCGTTCGAAGCCGCCGCGAAGGCTGACCCTCACGCGAGGTTGGTACTGAATCAGAATTACCTGGAGTACGACAGCCATCGGTTCGGGGGCTTTCGACGGCAGACACTTCGCCTCCTCGAGAAGCTTCTTTCGGAGAAGACCCCGCTGCACGCACTCGGGATCCAAGGTCACTTACGTTCCGACCATGGAGTATTCAATCGGAAGTCATTTCGAGAGTTCATTCGCGAGGTCGCGGACCTGGGACTCGAGATTTACATTACAGAGCTTGATGTCTGGGATGGGAACCTGCCGGCGAACGAACGAGAGCGGGATCGGTTGGTTGCCGAGCAATATCGGAAGTTTTTAGAGACGGCGCTCGACGAACCCGCAGTTACCCTCGTCGCGACCTGGGGATTATGCGACCGATACTCGTGGTACGTCGACCATGCTCCTCGAGCCGACGGCCTAGCCGTTCGCCCCCTGCCGCTCGACCGAACCTTCCGTCGGAAGCCTGCATGGGACGCTATGGGGAAGGCATTCGACTCGGCAGCGATGAGAAAGCGAGCAAAGTCCTTCTCCATAAGGTCTTGAACAGACCGGATATTTGCCTATTCCACGGAGTTATGGTAGCAAATTGCGTCACTCCACAACCGAGTCTTGTGGTTTGCAGCAGAGGGCCGTATTTCCGGGTTGTTATTCCGGGATACGGCGGCTCGACTGAATGAATGGAACTTGCCGATCTGTTTGTCGCGACCGGCGCCCTTGTAAACTGGCTCATGCGCCGCGGCTGCTCCGTTCCGGAAGGTTTCTGACGCACCGAGTCCAACGAAGACAGGACCGTCTCTCGAAGACGGTCCGCTTTAATGAAGACGGTACATCTGATGCGCAATCGTGCCCCCCGAATCTGCCGAAACTTTCTGCGGACTCTCCCTTCAGCGCTCCTCACATTCTGCCTCGCCTGCTCTACCACTGCGGTCGAAGATACTGCCGTCGAAGCATTGGCACCGGTTCGACCGCCAGTCGCGAAAGCCGATTATTCTCTGCAGGTAGGCGACAAGCTAGATATCAAGTTCTATTTTCATCCCGATCTCAACGAAACAGTACGGGTCAGGCCCGACGGAAAGATTTCGCTTCAGCTCATTTCCGAGACACGTGTTGTCGGCCTCTCGCCGGAGCAATTGAAGAATGCGCTCATTCGCAAGTATGCGCCAAAGATCAAGCGGCCCGAGATCGCTGTCATCGTTCGCACGTTTGCGACCGAGAAAGTCTTCGTCGGCGGTGAAGTCTCTCGTCCTGGGGTTGTCACTTTGGCAGGCCCCATCAATGTCCTGCAAGCTATTGCGAGCGTCGGTGGTTTGAAGGATTCAGCTTACCTTGATGAAGTACTTATTATTCGCAACAGTTCGAGCGGCAGGCCGGAGCTGATATTTCTCGACATGGAAGACGTGTTTGAAGGGAGCGAGTCGCGTGACAATATCATGCTCGCTCCGCTTGACGTAGTCTATGTTCCGCGCAGTCCCATTTCCAATGTGAACCGCTGGGTCGATCAGTATATACGCAAAAACCTCCCGCTCCCATTCGCGTTTACCGTCAATCCCTAAACTCGGCAGTTTTATGATGAGAAGTATGAGCCCCCAGTCCCCGTACGAGCCGCTCGAGTATCTGCAGCTCTTCTGTGCGACTCTCCATAAACGTCGCCGATTGGCACTGCTCGTTGGCGGAGCGATTTTTATTTCAATCGCAGCGGTGACATTCCTGATGACGCCCAAATACGAGGCAGAGTCGAGCCTACTCGTGAAGTTCGGGCGAGAGTTCATCTACCGACCGGAGATCGGCGATAAAACGCCGGTAAGCACATTCAACCAGGAAGAGGTGATCAACTCGGCGGTAAGTATCATCGGTAGCAGAGACCTCGCAGAACAGGTCATCGAGTCGCTCGGCCGCGAAGCTTTGTTCGACGATATCAAATCGGACTCCGAAGATAACGCGCGTTCCGCCGCCTTCCTGAAGTTCCGCAAGAGTCTAGAGATTCAGCCGGTCAAGAAGTCGAGCGTCATAAACCTAGCCTTTCAACATAAGGATCCTGAACTCGCCGCGCGAGCGTTGAATGAGCTTATTCGAAAGTTCATCGCGCGACACCTTGAGCTGCATACGCAGAGCAGCTCAGGATTTTTCCAGGAACAAATGACTGCATTCAAAACAGCGCTGGAAGAGTCCGAAAAGCGGCTGGAAACTTTCAAGCAGGAAAACAAGATTTCATCATTGGGAGAACAACGTAGCCTGCTTCTTCAGCAACGAAACGAGCTGGACGCTTCGCTCAAGAATACGGTGAGTAGAGTGGATGAAGCGAAAAACAAGTTGGGCTCCTACAAGCAGCAGATGACGGATATCATCGCCTCGAAGGATCGTTACACGCAGAGTGAGCTGGATAAGGTGTTGGTCGACTCGCGCTCGAAGCTCCTGGCATTGAAGCTGGACGAACAGGGTCTCTCGGCCAAGTTCAATGACGACAATCCGCTGCTGGTCACTACTCGTAAGCAAATCCGTCTTATTGAGCAGTTTCTCCGCGAGCAAGAGCGCGACATCGCGGCCAAAGTGAAGTCGGCGAACCCTGCTCACCGCCTCGCCGAAAATGAAGCGAACCTGACCGAAGCAGAACTCGAAGCGCTTCATGCTCGGGCTCACAGCCTGCAAGAGCAAATGACCGAGCTGGACCGTGAGATTCAGACGCTCGATTTGCGAGACAAGGAACTGCGGGAGCTGAACCGCGAAATCGAGACGAACGAGGAGAATTTCAAGGTCTATCAACGAAAACTGGAAGAGAGTCGTATTCAGGACGAGATGAACCGACAGAAGATCGCGAACATCGGAGTCATCCAGGAAGCGGTCGTACCCGTCAAGGCAGTTAAGCCGCGCAAGCTGCTTACTCTTGTGCTCGCGATGTGCTTGGCCCTGGTAAGCGGCGTCGGAGCAGCGCTGATGGCTGAATTCGGTGCCCAAAGCTTTTTAAGTGCTCGCGAGGTAGAGCGGCATGTTAACGTGCCTGTGCTTGCAAGCATTCCGCATTTTCCTGACGGTTCGGTGAAAGACGCCGCGTAACGATCGTTTACCGCCATTCGATGGAGTAGCAGTTGTGAATAGCCCTTTATCGATCATTCCCGGAGTCCAGTCCTCGGAGGAGAACAGTAGTGGGTATTCCGAGATAGCACCGCTACAGGCTTTGCCGGCAGTAGTCGCCGACGACTCGGAGAAGTCCTGGACCTTGGACGTGCTGGCGCGACGCGAGATGGCAGCGCTGTTTCATAGTATCGAGGCCGCGAGAGCCGATACCCGCCCACTCTGTATTCAATTCGTTGGTTCTGTCTCGGGTGAAGGGACCTCGAGCATTGCTGAGGGCCTTGCTCGCTTCGTGGCAGAGAGCGTCGGAAAGCGCGTGCTACTGTTAGGAGAGGTGCGTCCGAACGCTACCGACGGAATGGTGCTTCAGGACGCAATCATTGCAGGAACTGATCTGAACGATCTTTTGAGCTTGAACGAACAACCCAATCTCACCCTCGCCTACCTGGCTCGAGAAGAGGCCGCGCTCGCCCGTCTTGCAGATGCAGAGACTTCAAGCGCTCTCATCGCGCGATTAAAAGAGCGCTTTCCCTGGGTGATTATCGACTCCCTGCCGCTTGCACGAAGTTCCGCGGGACTCCTCATCGCCAAGAATGCAGACGGAGTAATTCTGGTCGTTGAAGCTGACAGAACCCGCAAGCGAACGGTGATGCTGGCTCGTGACCGAGTGGTAGATGCCGGCGGGAACCTACTGGGCGTGGTCTTCAACAAGCGACAGACGCATCTTCCCGCCCGGCTCCGCAGGTGCTTCGGCAATTAGTGCTCGAGAGCCGGTCCGCCTCACTCGGCACTGCAGTCGGACAGCCAATCCAGCCGTTGGTGGCAATGACGTGTAGATGCGCGCTTGTTCCGCCTCGGGATCAACCCAGGCTAGACATAACGATGCTCGGGGGCCTGCCCTGCCCGTGCTCGCAAACGTGCGTCACGGGCTTCTTTACTCTTCGGTAGTATGCAGGTGCATGTCGTTCGTTACTCAGCCTGAACTAGGCGCTCGCGAATGCGACACGAAACGGCGTCGAACACTACCACCACGAGCAGTAGTAACAATAGACATGCAAGCAGCGCGGGGAAAGCGCGGTAGTCGGCATACTGCTTCATGTAGAAGCCGATACCGCCGGCATCGACGATGCCCAGCACACTCGCTGCTCGAACGTTGTATTCAAGCATAAAGATGCAACTCGATAGAACGGCCGGACCGGAGGCAGGAGCCACAGCGTGTAAGAAGCGCTGCAAACCGCTAGCTCCTATTTCCCGAAGTGCCTCGGTCGGTCCCGGATCGACACCTTCGTAGGCTTCATAGAAGAACTTGCTAAGGTAGCCGACCGAATAGGCCGCCAGCGCCAACACGCCGGCGAAAGATCCCAAGCCCACCGCAGCGACAAACAGCAGCGCCCAGATTAGTGACGGCACTG
Source organism: Bdellovibrionales bacterium (assembly GCA_020434415.1). GTDB lineage: Bacteria > Bdellovibrionota_C > UBA2361 > SZUA-149 > SZUA-149 > JAGRAW01. The sequence goes on along the minus strand of JAGRAW010000002.1, from coordinate 16,375 downwards.
TTCGTATCACGTTCAACAGGAATCGGATGGGCCTGCGCAGCCACCGTGGGCCTACGTTCTTGGCTGCAAGAGCAGCAAGCGGCCAGGACACCACGACACCGGCCGTCGTGCCGAGGAGCGCCATCTGAATTGTCTCGACAAGTGCGGCGCCCAAAGTGGTCCAGGGAATGGCCGTTATTTGCTGCCACGAATAGGGCACCAGCTCTTTCAAAAATGCGCCGACACCCCAGACGGCTCCCTGCAGATCGCGTGCCCGAATGTCGAGTTCAGCAATCGACCAAATGTAGACACTGCAAGCCAGGCAGACGAGTAGGAACGATTGCCGACGATTGAAGGGCTGCACCTTCCTTCCGGGTTCAGTGTCGCGCTCTTCGACCGTCTCAGACGCCGAGACTATGGGCAGAGCGCTTCGTCCGACGGGCTCGAGAGGATAGTCGAACTTGCGACGCAGATCTTCTCGCCCGGCGACCAGTCGGCCATTCGACACATGAAAAATCTGATCGGCATAAGACTCCGCGATACGATCGTCATGCAGCACCGAAATAACCGCAAGCTGCTGTTCTCTTGCCAGCTCGCTGATCAACTGCATGACATCATGTGCAGTTTCGCGGTCCAGGGCAGCCACCGGCTCGTCAGCCAACAGAATCGCCGGATCTTGCATCAATGCCCGCGCAATCGCCACGCGCTGCCGTTCGCCACCGCTTAAGTGCTTGACCAAGGTGTTGCTTTTTGCGGCAAGCCCGACACGAGCAATCAAACGCTCCGCACGAGCTCGCTCCACCTTCGGAAAACGCAGCGCGGTTCGTAGGAGCGAGAGTCGTCCCATCGCTCCATGGAGCACGTTCTCCGACGCGGTTCGATTCGCTACCAGTCGCAGGTCCTGATGAATGGTCGCCACTCGACCGTGACGAACTATTGCACCCTGCTGAGGAGAAAGGCGGCCGGAAATACAGCCAAGTAACGTAGTCTTTCCGCAGCCCGACGGCCCCATGATCGCATAATGCTTCCCGGCGTGAAATGCCAAGGAAACGTCGCGCAGGGCGTTGCAGCCGTTGCGATAGCAGAAGTCGATATTCTGGACTTCGACGACATAAGGCTGGGCGGCAACCGGAGACTGCCGCTGCTCATCTATCGCTATCGAGCCCAAACTCTGCATGTCAGCTACCTGCGTTATCCAGCCAGTCTTTCAATCGGAAGTCCGAGAAACTCGACTGCTTCGACAGTCCCCTTGAGATGCTCTTCTTCGTCTACCTCCACAAACTTTGCAGTCCCGTAGACATCTTCCAACAGGGTCGGCCTTTCTGCGCTCAGCGCCAGGAGCGCGTTCTTGATTCGCGCCTTGAGGCCATCGCTAAGACCTTCGCGAGCACTGATGAGGTGTGTGGGCACGCCCGAGGTCCGCGCTAGGACACGAAGTTGAGCTGCCTGCTCAGGCTTGAGATAGGAACCGACAGTAGGACCCTCAACTGCATAATAACTGACCGCGGCAACATCTGCTCGACCGGCCAGCACTTCTTCTAGTGCCTTGGTATAACTCCCGCCAAATCCGACGCTTCCGAACACTGTCTTCGGATCCTGCTTCGGCTGGAGCAGCCCTTCTCGGACTAGTCGCAAATAGGCAAACACGTATCCTGAGGTGCTGGTCGGGCTGGTGAAGACCACGCGCAAGTCCTTCGCCTTGGACTTGAGATCATCAATTGATTGCAGTTGACTGTCTTTCGGCACGACAAAGACCGAGTCGTAATCGGTGCGGGCTTTCCCGTTCAGGTCCTCGCGCTGCTCAACAAGTAACACTTCTGCTCCGCCATCTCGTCTCGCAAGGAGAAACGGCAACGAGCTGGTGTAGGCGATATCGGCCTTCTTGCTGACAAGCGCCTGCACGGACGCCGAGTAGTCGCTTGGGACTTTCGCCCGCACCGGCATAGCCAACTGCTCGCTTAGGAACGTCGCAACCTCATCAGCCGCCTGCTGAACCTGTGACGGATCCTTCTGCTTTTGAAAGACGAACACCAACTCACTCGGGTCCTCCGCAGCGGCAGTTCGCACGAAGAAACAAAGAAAGAGCAGTAGCGCGCCGAGGGTCGTAGAAGATGCACGGGTAGCGCAGAGGGGCATTATAGGGCTCTCCAGATACGGGCGTTTGACATATAACCGAAGGAGTCGACATACCACAACCATGCTCGGCATGCCAAACCACTGTCGCAATAGGAGGGGTCCTGCCTTATCGCCCGTAGTGCCACGATGAGGCGCGGCGGAATAATTTAAAAATACTAGGATGTTACGCCCGAAGCAGGCATCGCCTAAAACTACCCCACCAGAAGGGTCGCGGCTCCACCATAACGTAAGACATCGTGAGTCGTACTACCGAACAGCATTTCGGAAAGCCGATTGGACCCGAAGGCCCCGAGCACAAGCACACTGGTATCGACTTCGTCCGCGTATCGGCCAATGGCATCCCCCGCTTTTCCGCTCGCAGACGCGGCAACCGGAGTTAAACCGTACGCTGCTAAATACTCGAGCGCAGGCGCCTGGATGCGCTTCGTTTCCTCAGCTGAAAAGCCGACCGAAAGCACGTGAACGTCTCTGATTTCGCAGATGCTGCAGATTTCAGCACCAGCGGCGAGCGCGCGCTCGGATGCGCGACTACCGTCGTATGCAATAACCGCTCGAGCTTGCCCGACCGGTTCATCAGGCAGAACGAGCACGGGCCGTGTGGTCGCACGCAGCAAGGCTTCAACCGTGGCACCATCCGGTGCATGATCTCTGCCGCGGTGTAAGCCGCTACTGCCCATAATAATATAGTCTGCTGCGCGAGCCTTCTCCGCAATTACTTCGGCGGGTGCGCCGCGCGCACTGAGAAATTCCGCTTCCACTTCATCGTCAGCGCACAACTCTCGAAATAACTGCCGCAGCACCGCGCGCTCACCCGCCACTTCCTCTTCTACCTCCAACATTTGCTCAGGGGGCAGTGGATGGTTGATGATCGGATTGGCCGTAACGTTCTCCGCAATAGCCGCTGCAAGCGAGACATCGACGAAACGGGATTCGTCTTCCACGTACAAGCCGACCAGCTCCGCACCGATAATTCCGGAGATATTACATGCTATGCTGAGCGCCGAGCGAGATGAGGGAGACCCGTCGAAGGGAACCAAAATCCGTCTAATCATTGAGCTACTCCACGAGTTGTTCTGGCACCTTCGTCTAGGCCGTGTTGACATTTGCTCTTAACATTACGACCACAGCAGCAACCATCCAGATAGACAAGAAGTTACGGGCAGTCTTCTCATAACGTGTTGCCGCTCGTCGAAAGTTCTTTACGCGGTTAATAAAGCGCTCAACCTTGTTGCGTTGGCGGTATAATTTCTTGCTATAGCGCCTTTGCTCGAGGCGGGTGCTACGGGGCGGAATGACTGCTTTCGCTCCTCGATTGTGGACAGTCTCGACAAAATCGTCGCTATCGTAAGCTTTGTCAGCGATGATGCGCTCCGCGGAATGTTGCGATACGAGTTCTTCCGCTTTCGTAATGTCGTGCGCTTCACCGCCTGTAAGCAAGACTCGAAGCGGTTGGCCGGTATCGGCTACCGCTACATGCACCTTCGTGCTCCAGCCTCCTCGACTGCGACCAAGAGCTTCATTATCGTGTATGCTTTTTTTTTGCCCCTGCAGCATGTTGGTGTGCTCGTATAATAGTCGAGTCCAGCATGAGATCTTTCACATCTACATCGATGCTCAGCATGTTGAAAATCTCCTCCCACAAGCCTTTTTGAGACCAACGATTGAACCGCTGATACACGCTATTCCATTTGCCGAACCGCTCCGGAAGGTCACGCCACGGCGCTCCAGTGCGGGCTATCCAAATCACGGCATTCACAAAAAGCCTATTATCTTTTCCTGTACGCCCGCGATCTCCCTCTCGACCCGCGAGCAAGTGTTCTATCCGGTCGTACTCATCGTCCGACAGTTCATATCGCCGCATCGACTTCTGGTCCTCTTGCTGTTCTCTACAGCTACGAGGTACGCTGAACCCATGATAAGTACAAGACTAAATGTCAACACGGCCTAGTCCCTGGCACCTTCATTCAGTCTCTGTCGGACGAGCGCCAACAACGCCTCCGCCGCTTCATTGCCGGGGTCATGCACTAACACGTTCTCGAAGCTGCGATTCGCTTCAACCAGACGTCCTTCGGCTTCATAGTCCTTACCCAGCCACAGCCATAAATCAGCACTTGCCGGACACCCCCTGGTGAGGCGTTCGTATTTCTCGATCCGCGATGGCGTGTTGACGGTACGAAGTGCATCGCTCACGCTCGCTTCCAATCCCGGACATAATTGCTCGATTCTATCGAGAGGAGAGTCGTCGTTTCGCTCTACCTGTTCAGCCCGGCCGAGCCTGGTGCCTTCCTCCGTTCGCTCAGCACCCTCGCCCTGTTCTTCCGTAAAGCCATCCGGTCCCAACCGATTCGATGAAGCAACTGCGGTCGGTACGGTATAGGATTGAGGCACGAGCCCGGATTTTACCGCGAACGTTGGGCGTTTCTCCTGCGTCTGATTCACCCAAGCAGGCACTGCTCCGGCGAACACCTTCTGGTCCGCAAGATGTCGCCCTTCGGCGGTCGAAGGCGCTTTGAATCGGCAACCGGCAACCACGACTAATGCGGCCAGTGTCACGAACGAAAGGCAGGTACGATTACAGGAAAAACTCATAGGTGCTCCAATGCCGAGTGCTAACCTGAGGTGAGGTTACCGCAAATGGCGCGGGCCTGCCACTCGATGGTTGTGAAAAGCCGCGACCCTGCGCAGCTTATTCGGACTCTACCAGTGCAGCTTTTCCGGACTTTCCCCGCGCAACTTATTCGGACTTTCCCAGCGCAGCCGATTCAGACTTTATCGGAGCGGAGGGTGCAGCCTGCGGCCCTTTTCGACGAAAGAAGGAAAACGAACGCTTCTTCTCTCGCTGTTCGGCGGACCGTACTTTGGGGCGTCTCGCGCGAGTAGCTTTGGCTTTCGCGATGGCCTGGCGGTCATAACCGTAATAACCGTAATAGCCATACTGGCTGACGGTATCGTTGCATTCGTTGAGCACGATCCCGGCTATCGCTTTTTTCCCGAGCAATCCGACAGCGTCCTTCACCAACTTCTTTTCGGTGCGCCATGACCGAGCGACGATCAACGAGGAGCTTGCGAGGTGACTGAGATGTAACGGCTCCGAGCAAAAGAGCGCCGGTGGGCAGTCCAACACGATGTATTGGTAGTGCTTCTTCAGCTCCTCCAGCATCAGACCTGTCCCCGGTTGTTCTATCGCCCGGGAAGAGTCGATCACCGGACTTCCGGCAGTGATCAGGTCTAAGCCCGGCTCAACCGAACGAAGCACACTCCGGATTGACTTGCCTGCTACGAGCACATCGCTGAGGCCGGGGCTCTGCATCTGATTGAAAAAGCGATGGACGTTCGGCTTTCGCAGATCGCAGTCGATCAGCAGCGTCTTTCCTCGTGGATCTGTTCCGAAGGCTCGCGCAAGATTTACCGACACCACGCTCTTTCCTTCGCTCGGCACTGCGCTGGTCACGGCAACCACTTGCTGCGGTCCGGCCTCCAACGCACGACGCTCCATTTGGGCGCGAAGAATTCGAAACCGCTCAGCGGCTTCCAGATCGGTGATCTGCCCGCGCGAGAGCAGGACGAGACCTTCACTCAGGCCGTTGTTCCGACCTGTCGGACGAAGTACCGGCGCTATTGGCACCTGCCGCTGGGCTCCATTCAAGGTTGTAGTGCTCCGTGCACCAAGCTCCTGCTCGGGCGACGAACTGCTTGCCGGAACGCTCTTTCCCCACCTAGTCCTGCTCATCATACTACCAAGATAATCAGTAAACTTCCTGCAAAAAACGTCACTACAGAAGCAACGACTGCCATCGCTCCTGCGCGTCGACGCGCTATCGCCGCCGCCGGCGTCTTCATCGGGGGGATCACTCCGATAACCGGCACTCCCGTCTCATCTTCCACTTCATCACGAAACTTGTAGGAGTCGTTTAGGAAAAACAGACCCACCGGCAACAGGCACAGCACCGCAAGACCGGCGACAAGACCTCCCGCGGCGATCAGCAGCCGCATCGGACCGGCGGGCACCACAGGTCGTGAAGGCGGATCGACAATCTTGAACTGCGAGCTCTTTTGACTGCGAACCAAGCTGGACTGCAGCGCGGCTTCTTCCTTCGCAGCGAGAAGCTTCTCGTAGGCGTCCTTCACGTTGGCATAGTCACGACTAATCTGTGTCAGCTCCTGATGCTTCAACGGCATCGTTTTGATATCCGCGTCGAGTTCGGCGATTAACGCTTTGAGGGTCTCGTTTTCCTGGCGCATCCGCGCGAGCTGTACTTCGACCTCGTTGATATCATTGCGTAGCGTCCGAGCTACCGGCGATAGGCCTGCAAGCGCGGCATTGTCTTGACCGGAGGAAACTGCCCCCTCTGATTTAAGACGGCTGCGGAGTGCCGAGATTCGTTCCTGGGTATTGATGACATCCGGATGCTTCGCAGAATACTTGCTCTTGAGAACGACCAGGGCGCGCTCAAGCTGTGCGAGACTGGCAGCGGGATCGTTTATATCCTCGTCATTTCCACCTGATTGAGCGCCAACCCCGGCTGTCTGAGCGAGACGCAGCTCTTGTTGCAGGTACTGCAGGCGGGCGACATTGGCTGAGATCATTTGCCCGTTGGTCGCGAACTGCTGCTGAGCATTTTCAAGGCGAGCCATTGCCTCTTCTTTATGTTCGGGCAGCTTTCCGGCATTTCGGCGCACAAACTCCTGGACCTTTGCCTCGGTCTGCTCGAGGCGCTGTCTCGCTTCGCGCAACTGAGAATCGAGAAATTCTTCCGTTCCTTGGGTTTCACTTCTCTGAGTGATGATACTTTCTTCGATAAACAGATTTGATAGTGACTTGGTCACTTCGTACGCCATGTTCGCGTCGCTGTGCGCGTAGGAGACACGAAATGTCTGCGCTAGCGCCTTCCCGGAAGGCGACGTGACCGGTTCAATCTGGATGTCCTCGCGCAGCTTCTTCATCGCGAGTTCCTTCCCGACGACCCCCTCGTAGCCCGGATAGAGATCGAATTTGTCGACAATTGCTCGCAGACGAGGGCGAGAGAGGAGTTCCTGCACCAGAGCCTCAAAGCGCTCCTGCTGCTCTTCTTTCTCCGGGGCCTCGACTATCTTGGAACTTATTTTCTGCGGTTGGATAAAGATGAGGACGTCCGAGACGAAATAGTCGGGCAGGCGGATGCTAAGCACTCCGATTAATGACGCGACCGCCAGAGCAGGCGCCCAGGCTACCCGCCAATAGCGAGCGAATCCGGCCTTGAACGGCGCGAGCACCTCCGAAATGCTCTTTCTTCTGTAGTCGTCGAAGTTCATACCATCCCACACCCGCAAGACTCAGCTTCGTTGCGCCGTGTCTCGTCCCGCAAACGATGTCATCCGCCTGTTAGATCCCCCTTCAGGTCCCAAGCGCTATCGTCCGACCTTCACCTCGCAGGGCAGTCTGCCACTTAAAATAGAGCAAAACGGCCCCAATATAACCGCCTTATCGACTAAGTAAATAGCGTCTCATCTACTCTGCTCCCATCGTAACTATCGTCCCGCGTGTGTCTCTAGTTGCAGTCGCCCGTAATTCACGCGAATATCGAGTAATCTAGAGGGATTAAATCCATGTTTCTTGCTTTCAAAGAATTCCGGCAGAGTAGCTCTGCTGCAAACATATCGGGTTCCCGCATGCTTTTGATTCAGTTTACCCCTTCCGCTTATCGCTCGTCGGCGCGAAAAGGCCTCCTGCTGTCGACCTTACTACTTGTAACCACTAGCTTTTTATCCGGCTGCAGTGACCCGGAAGCCAAGTTCGCCAAACTGATGGCTGACGCTCAGGAAAACGTTGATACCGGCGAGCTGGAGTCAGCCCGGATCAACCTGATGGCCGCAATCGACTTGAAGCCGAAGGACGCCAACGCCTATTTCAAGCTGGCAGAGGTCCAGGTTCGCCAAGGCAAGATGCGAAACGCGGTGGAAAACTACACGACTGCGATTAACTACGACCCCAACCTCCGCGATGCTCGACTGCACCTTGCTTCGATCATGCTGGCCGGAAGGCAGTTTGAGATGGCCGAAAGCCACGTGATGCAGGTGCTTGAAAAAGATCCCCAGGACACCCAGGCGCAGGTCCTGAAGGCGAACATCGAAGCCATGGGCCCGCGCAAAAACAGAGACGCCGCACGGAGAATCTTGAACGAAGTCATTGCTCGTGACGCAAAGTCATTAATTGCCATTGCGAGCCTCGCCAACATCGAGCTGGCCGACGACAACGAGAAAGAAGCGGAAGCGCTTTACCGGAAGGCCCTCAAGATGGAGCCGAACAACTCGCCGGTACAGATGGCATTGGCGGATCTGTATGCCCGCCAGGGGCGACTCGACGAAGCGCAAGAGACGCTCGAGAACCTGATTGAGCAGAACCCTGACCAATCAAGTCTACGGTATGTCTTTGGCGAGTTTCTCATGCGCCGGGGACTAGGCGGAGAAGCGCTCGAACAATACGAGCAGACCATTGCTGCAGACCCGGAGCGACACGACGCGCGCGACCGGCTCTATGACATGTATCTCGCACGGCAGCAGCCCGAAAAGGCGACAGCGCTGACTGCCGCGTTGCTGCAGGCCCTTCCCGACAATCCCGGTATCCATTACTTCCAGGGCCGCAATCTCGAACTGGACAACAAGCCGGAGGAAGCCCTTGCCCAGTTTCTCGAAGCACTCAAGTTGCAAAACAACTTCGCTCCGGCGTTTCGTCGTGCAGGGTTACTCGAGCTTCAACTCGGAAAATCTCGAGAAGGCATGGAACATTTGAACCAGGCGGTGGCCATCGATCCGGGTGACGTCGGTGCGCGACTGGCGCTCGCTCGGACACTCTTCCTCCGCGAGGACTATGCACAAGCCCGGGAGCACGTGGAGCAGATACTTAGAAGGTATCCCCAACAGCTTGGCGCCAATATCCTCTATGCTGACATCGAGCTAGTCGAGGGTGATGGCAGTAAGGCGCGAAAGGCCTACGAATTTCTTGTTGATTCCTTTCCCGAAAATCCTTCCGGCTACTTCAAACTTGCTTTGTTGGAAGAGAAGGAAGGAAATCTGGACAAGGCACTCGAGCTCTACCGCAAGACAGTAAGCTTCGACCGCGGCATTCTTGCTCCCGCTCGACGGCTAGTCAGCGTCCGCGCCCAGCAAGGACATGATCTCGGTTTGGTCATTGAGGAGATTAAAGATCTTCGCGAGAAGAGCGAGCAGTCCAAGCCGGAATACGACCTCCTACTCGGCACGCTGACGCTGGCGAACCGCCAAAACGAACATCGATTCGACGAAGCCAAAGCGCTGTTTCTGAAGGCATTGGAGCAGAAGCCGAGTTTGATTGGCGCCTATTTCGCCTTGGGCGCCATCGACTCGGTAAGCGGCGATTTAAACTCGGCAGCCGCCCACTATCAAAAGCTACTTGAAAAGAATCCGAATCATGTCCCGACCCAGATGTTGCTCGCGCTCACACGAGAACGCATGGGACAGATGAAGGAATCAGCCGATATTTATCGCGATATCTTGAAAGGCAACTCGCGTTTTGCGCCCGCCGCCAACAACCTCGCGTGGCTTCTCACCGACGAGCTCGATGGTAATCTGGATGAAGCCTTGCGGCTCGCCGAAATTGCGAAGGAGGAGTTACCGAAGGAGTCAAGCGTTGCAGATACGCTTGGCTGGGTGCACTTCCGGCGCGGCAGCCCTCGTGCAGCATTGCCGCTGCTCGAAGAAGCGCTGGAACTCCACAAGCAGGCGAACCCGGACCAACCGCCTAACCCTGAAATCCTCTATCACCTCGCCGAAGTGAAGGCTGCGGTTGACGAAAAACAGGATGCAAAGCGGCTTGTTGCCCAGGCAATGAAACTAGGCGGAGAGCAGCATCCAAAATATGGAAAGATGAAGAGTTTGTTTGAATCTCTTGGATCGTGAGCGTACTAGAATGAACCTGAAAAATTGCATGCGCTGCGTCATCGCTTTTGTTGCGTTCGGCGCTCTCGGCTGCGGAATGCTGGCGAAAGGTAACACTCGACCAACGGAAGAACTCCTCCAGGAGGGGGACAGCACGGCGACCTACGTCGCCAAGGAAGGTGATGTATTGATGATCAAGGTGTGGGGGGAGAATCGTCTCTCCGGTGAGGTCTTCGTGCGCGAAGACGGACGCTTCACGATGCCGCTGATCAACGATGTGAACGCGCGCGGACGGACTTTGGAACAGATAACGACGGACGTGACGCAGCGACTGAAGGAGTTCATACCTGCGGTCTCCGTGACGACCACGGTCATTCAGTCCGCCCCGACACGCTACTATCTTTCGGGGCAGTTCAACAAACCGGGGGAGTATCGCAGCACAAGCGCGATTACATTGCTGCAAGCTATCGCCACAGGAGGCGGCTTTGCTCCCTTCGCTGATGAAAGTTCGATTATTCTGATCCGGAACACGGCAGAGGGAGAACTTCGTTACGAGCTCGATTATAATCTGGTAGTCGAGGGCAAGGAGCCTAATCCAAAACTGAAAGACGGCGACGTCATTGCCGTAAAGTAGGGTCGTATGGCGGGGCCGAGTGAAACGATAGATGCAGCTTACTTGGGGCCTCGCGGGTCCTACTCGGAGCTGGCGCTCACCAAGTTCCTCCACCCGCAACGCTCCCTCCCCTGCAACTCGTTCACCGAAGTGTTCCAAGCGGTCCTCGAGGAGAGGGTCACCTGCGGCTTCGTTCCCTTGGAAAATATACTGCAGGGTCCGATTACCGAAACGCTTGACCTACTGTTTGAACATCACGGAAAGCTGCACATCGAGACGTGCTACACGTTGGACATCGTGCACTGTCTCGGCGCTGCTCCGGGAACTGCGATTGCGGACTTACGGTCGGTCCATTCTCATGAACAAGGCTTTCGCCAGTGTTCGCGCTTTCTCGCTGCCCATCTCGCACAAGCGGAGCAGGTCGTCACCCGAAGTACAGCGCAAGCTGCCGAATCGCTGCGGCAGAAAGACATCAAAGATGCAGGGGTAATCGCGGCTGAGCAGACACTCACCGAACTCGGTTTTTCAATTCTCGCTCGAGACATTGCCGATCAGCCGGGCAACCGGACCCGGTTCGCGGTCATCCGTAAAGGTCCTGCTCCTGCGGACAGCGCTCGACCTCGGCCTATCACGGGTGCGAGTTCCGAGTTTGTCACTTACATCATCATCGATCCGGGTCGCGATCGCCAGGGTCTACTCTTCGAACTGCTGGAGCTGATTAGCGTGCGCCACGGAGTGAACCTGAAGTTCATTCACTCTCGTCCCGATCCTCGCGGCATTTACGTATTCCACCTCAATCTGGAGGGACATGTAAGTGAGCCTCGCATCACCGCATGCCTGGACGCTCTTCGCGAGTACTGTCGGAGCACTACGGGAGAAACAGCAGAGCTGATTATTTGCGGATCCTATCGGCAACAGCGGTTCCACGAGCTTCCATTCAACACGGTCGGAATAGTCGGTGGCGACGGGGCCATGGGCAAGTGGTTCAGAACGCTGTTCGAACACGCCGGCCTCGAAGTGCTGGTGACGGAAAAGGAAGGAGGATTGCCGCTTTCGGAGCTCGCAGAGCGCTCTGATGTCGTGCTGCTCAGCGTTCCGATGTCGAGTGCTGTCGCCGTCGCTGAGGAGCTGATTCCCCATCTCCGCGCGGAACATCTCGTCGTGGAGAATTGCTCCATCAAGTCCTGCGTGCTGCCGACGCTACTCAGCGCAAGCGACCGCAAGTTCGAGATCTTGGGCGTGCACACCTTATTCGCGGATGACATCCCTTCCTTGCGCGACGAGAACATCATCATCACTCGTACCGATTCTCACGGTCCCAAGGCGCAGGCCTTCGAGGATTTACTGTACAAGCACGGAGCGCGTCTGACAGCCTTCACCATCGAAGAACACGATCGGCTGTCTGCCTGCTTTCAGTCGCTTCTGCAGTGCATCATGCTGGCGCTCGCAGAAACCATCCGAACCTCGATTCCTTCGGAGGAGCTGCTCGAGCCCTTTAGCACCCCGAATTCTCGCGCCCTCTTGGGCGTCCTCAAGCGCGTAGTCAACCAAAGCGAAAACTTGATTGTCGATCTGCAGTCGTTGAACGACCAATACCCTCGCGTACGGCACCGTTTCCTCGAAGTCCTCTTCCGCACGGTCGCCCAGCTTGATCAGGGAGATCTTTCGGAGCTCATCGCCTCCGCGAATGCCAGCAAAGCCTATTTTCGCTAGGAACTCACTCAATCTCTCAGAAAGTGGGAGGTGTACCTACTGCGCCATCACCAAGGATATCTCTGCAGCTCGAGAGGGAAATGACGCGGCGGTGCCGAGGCGCAACAGAAAGTCGTGCATATTCGGCCCTATAGTAGCGTATTGACGCCAAGCATCGCCTTTGCTAAGGTGCAATAATGAGAGCATTATTTCTCGACGTGCTCAGAGAGCTCGAGGCGGAGGTGAGAGCCCTGCGAGAGGAGCAGGATGAGGCGGATCGACCGGAGGAAAGTTCCGCGCGCATCACGCTACTGGGACAGTTTAGCTTATTCGTCGATGAAGAATTCTCACGCCAGGTGCCGCTTATCGCTACGGCAGATGTCGACGCACTTATTGATGCATCGTGGCCGGTACGAAGCGCTTTTGTGCGCGTCCTCAATAAGCGCGGCCTCGAATATGATGAACTGAGCTCAGAAGTTTGGATTCCGCCGGATAGCACTTTTCTCGTTCTGTGGGAGAGTGAGGTTCTACGCTGTGAATACCTCTCGCCGCTCTATTGTCTGCTCAGTAAGGCAGTAAAGGCGCCGGAGAAGAATCGGCGACTTATTCTCCAGGGAATCCAAATATTCGGTGATGAGCTCAGAAAGCTCATAAACCATCATGGCGGAGACATCTTGTTTTTTACATCCGAGAGATGACGAAGCAAAAGTTTGAACGCGTAGTAGGCTTTTTTGTGGCAAAGGGGCTCTTGGTTGCACCTCAGATTACACCGCGGCCAAGCGTGAAGTTGGACGTGCGTGATGTGCTTGCCGCGGCCGACGAGGAACCGCGAGTCATGGAGGTGTTCCCCGCCGCGCTAATCCATTTTCCACGTACCTTCCAGCACCAGGAGCGTTTACCAGAGGCGCTCGGCGAGATTGTCGAACGTATCCGCAAGAATCTTCCGACCGGTCGGGACTACAAAGGCATCAGCTACAAAAAAATGCGTCACTGGGCGACGAAGGAGTTGCGCGATAGAAGGACAAAACCAGTCGGGGAGAAGAAGGTGATGCGAAGTTACCGCTTGAGCCCTGCTGCCTATGAAAAGCTCCGCGCCCACAGCGAGAAGCAAGGCGTTACCGAAACCGCACTGCTGGAGGAGCTCATCCGGGGGATATGAGGTGGCTGCCTGCTCTACGAGGCAGGCAACGCCACGGTCCTCTTCCGCACGGCAGCCCAGCTTGATCAGGGAGATCTTTCGGAGCTCATCGCCTCCGCGAATGCCAGCAAAGCCTATTTTCGCTAAGAGCTCACTCAATCTCTCAGAAAGTGGCAGGTGTATCCGTTAGGATTCTTCTGCAGATAGTCTTGATGGTAGTCCTCTGCCGGATACCAGGCCCCGGCAGCAACGACCTCGGTAGTCACGGGGTTTTTCCATTTTCCCGACGCTTCTACCTCTGCAATGACCTTTTCAGCGATCTGCTTCTCTTCTTCTGACGTATAAAAAATTGCCGATCGATACTGAGTCCCGATGTCGTTGCCTTGGCGATTCTTGGTCGTCGGATCATGCAAGCGGAAGAAATACCGAAGTATCTCCTCATAGGTCACTTGCTGCGGATTGTAGACTACGCGAACTGCTTCAGCATGACCGCTTCCCCCGGTCTTCACGACGGAGTATGTGGGATCGGCGATGGAACCTCCTGTGTAACCGACGTCGGTTTCGACCACGCCGGGCAATTGGCGGAGCAATTCTTCGACACCCCAAAAGCATCCGCCTGCGAGCACCGCTTCTTTGGTTGTCGCAACTTGCTGCCCAGTACTTTCCATGGCTTTCGCATCCTCCTGAAAATGCTTCACAAACGACCCGTATCCTTCTGCTTCGAGACGATCGATCGGAATAAATCGAAGCGCAGCCGAGTTCATGCAATAGCGAAGGCCCGTAGGTGCCGGCCCATCATCAAACACGTGACCTAGATGAGAATCAGACTTTGCCGACCGCACCTCGGTTCTCCGCATGAAGAGCGTATTGTCCGCCTTCTCGGTCACCGCAGCTTCATCGATCGGCTTCGTGAAGCTTGGCCATCCGGTCCCGGAATCATACTTATCGCGGGAACTGAAGAGTGGCTCGCCGGAAACGACATCCACATAGATGCCTTCTCGCTTGTTGTCCCAGTACTCATTACGAAACGGCGGCTCCGTTCCATCCTCCTGGGTAACTTTATACTGCAGCGGCGTAAGGCGTTCTTTCAGTTCGGAATTGGATTTCATTGGTCCCTCCGCTTCTACGGTGTAATACGCTGATGCCGTCAGTGCGGCGACTAGGAGCACAAAAACTAACAACCGCCTCATGAAACCCTCCGTTACAAATCGAGTGATGCTCGTGGGTAGTGTACGCGCGACTTCATCTAACGCCCTGAAACTATGGGCAAATGGCCGCTCCCCTGTCGAGCCTGGATTAGACGACAGAACGTCGCGGTCCTTTCAACGCGTCGCACTTCCCACTGGTAGACTATACTCTGACGATCTACGCTTACCAATCGGCTGACCTGCGTGACCGGCTGCTGCAGCTAGGACAACGCGCTTAGAAACACTCTTTTCGACTCATGAACCGAAGATACTCGCTATTCGCATCACTACTCCACTTGCTTCTGTTGATGCACGCGATTGCTTGCGGCGGTGGCGGGAGCAGCTCCAGTCCCGCCCCGCAACTTACCCCTGAGCTGGTGTTCGAGGTTCCCGGAGTCCCCGTAGATATTGCCTTTACTCCGGATGGTCGCTTGCTGATCGCCGAGCTCGATACCGGACAAGTTCGGGTCAGTGACGGCGCGACACTTTCGCCTGATCCTCTCGCCATACTCCCAAGTTCACAGACCGAAGGATTCGGTCTGCTCGGCTTAGCCATAGATCCGAATTTCGCAACTAACAGCAATCTTTACGTAAGCTTTGTCACCGAGGATGATAGCGCCATACAGGTGGCCCGGCTGATTGTCACAGACTCGGTCGCTACCGTCGACGGCTTGGTGCTGGACGCACTACCGGTTGGAGGACACAGCGGCGGCAAACTACTCGCAAGTAGTGACGGCCTTCTCTACATCACGACAGGAGATGCCGGAATGCCGGCGCTTGCGAAAGACGTTAGTTCATTTGCCGGAAAGGTACTTCGGATGCACCCGGACGGCACTGTCCCTGAGTCGAATCCAATCGCCGGCAGTCCTATTTTTTCGCTCGGCTTCAGAAACGTGTTCGGAATTACCGAGCGTTCTTCAGATGGTCGTATCTTCGTCTCAGACAACGGCCCGGACTGTGACGACGAGGTCAACATTCTAGTCAGCGGCGGCGACTACGGCTGGGAGCAAGACTACGCGTGCGGCGTAGTCGGAGAATTGGAAGTTCCTCCTATCTACACCCTCACGCCCTCTACCGGTATTACGGCAGTTCGCTTTTACGAACACACCCTTCACAGCGCCCTCCGCGGAACTCTGCTTGTCGCCGACTTCGTCACCGGAAGCATACGGCAGTTACGCCTCAGCTCCGGCGCAAGACCAGCCGTTCTCGAGGAGGCGTTCCTCCTCGAACCGGGCGGCCCGTCTATCCTCGACGTCGAGGTGAGCCCGACGGGAGAGATTTACTTCTCGACCCTAGGCGCAGTTTACCGGTTGGTACCGGCCGAGGCTGCTGAGAACTTGGGGAGTAGAGACTCAAATCCTTAACGAGGCAGAGTAGAACTTCTGCCTCGCTTTCCAAGCTCTGTTAACCACGTCGCATTTTCTGCAATGTGTTCGTGGCGCTTGCCCGCTTCGCTGCTCGTTCCTTCTTTGCGTTGTCCAACATCTCCTGCAAGACAGCCGGACGACGTTCAACGGACTTTGCCGGAACTTCCGGTGCGCCGGAAGTTGCGCCGAACTCCTGTCGGAGTATCAGCACAGACTTGACCAGCGTCCTTCGTCCCGAGGGTTCCATTCGTCCGGCGAGCCAAGCGTCGAGAATGCCGATGGCGTCCTCGGCTTCATCGCCAAGACGAAATCTGAGGATCTCCATCGCCTCGTCGATGCGAGCATCGAACCAGAGGGCGAGGCGCTCTGG
>JAGRAW010000029.1 GCA_020434415.1 Bdellovibrionales bacterium | reverse complement strand
CGGTACGCGCGAAATAGTCACAGGAAGTGACTCGAAGCTAATCTGAGAAACACTGGGAGAAGCGAGACGGGACTGCCGGCGACAACCACCCACAGTCCAAGCGTTCCATACCTCAGGTCCGCAACTCCCTGCAGGCACCACGATCCGCAGCCTTACGCTAGATCGTTCGAAAAAGCGACGCCGTTTGATATGGCAACGGTTTCTCTGCTCATGCACGCCGTGTCGACAGGGTCGATCTTAACGTGCAGGCCAATTCGCCTTGCCCAAGCTTCGGTGCGTCTAGCGTCGAGTACTGCACGAAACGGATCTCGAGCTACCGAAGGGTGTCGACGGCAAACGAATGGAGTTGTCATACTACGTACTCCTCAGAAAGGTTCCTGCCGCAGCGATGGACGAGTCAACACTGACTCCCAAACCCTGTCTCAGTTGCTGCGACCGCAGGTGTATATCCTGCGCTGGCAGCAAGTTTCGGGAAGCTCTACTCGTGCATGCGATTTCAAGAGGCTACTGACAATTTCAGCTATACGGAAGAAGGTCAATGACTTACGCCGTGGTACTGCCGACTTGGTTCAGTATCATATCAATAATCGCTCTCAACCGAAGACTCCTCTTCGTCGTCAGATCAGTACGCCACGTTGTGCGTCTCTGATTTTAAGATCGGGCTCCCTTTCGCTTTCCGCACTCGGACTTGGGAGGCCTGCGGGCAGAACGCCTGAAAGCAACGAATCTGGACCCCACAGGCGTGGGGTCCAATGTAAGCAAACGTTTCCATCATGCGGTGTCAGCACAATCGGGAAAGTACGCGACGCTCCCTACCGAAACCTCGAGGACGAGTTAAAACCATCCTGCAGGAGGTGCGTGTCTCTATTTGCTTCTTTGTTTAGCTTGTAGCCCAACCAGTAGTAGGTGTTCGGAGAGTAGGGATTATAGCTAGGTTGAGGCTCATCAATCAGTCCTTCGTCATCTTCCGCAAAAACGTCGGCCACCAAGTGCACTTGGTTCCCGATGTAGACAATCTCCAATCCCAAGATGGCCAACTCAGCAGTGATTGTAAGCCATAGAGTGCTCGTCAATAAGCTGCCGACCCCAACTCCTGCTGCTTCCTCTGCAGCGACAGTAACCACGGGATTGTTGGTTGGAATGCTACTGAAAGGCACTCGGCTGATTACTTGTCGAGTGAAGGGATCTACTCTGTAGTGTTTTATAAGAAACTCACCCGCATTGTCCGGCCCGGGCAGACCCGAGATACGCTCAACGACACTGATATAAATGTAGTTTACCCGAATGGCATGAGCAGGTTGTACCGCTGTGAACAACTGCAACGTAATCAAAGTCAACGCCAAAAACGCTCGAAAAAACATAACCTACTCCTTAGTCGACGGTACCTCATCATTTCCTCCTGACGCTCGATGTGCCGGACGGCCTCACTCGCGCATGCTCATATTGTTGCAATTCGCAAGCAACCTGTTGCTTCTGCAATGATCCGAAGACCTCGCTATCCCAGGATAGGCAGGAAGTCGCGAGCACAGCGCGTGCGCTGCTTAGGAGAGTGCTGTAGCCTCTCTGGACTCGTCCCCATTCAAGAGGCTTCGCTGCTGACTGCACCCACACCTAGCATATCACACGACGACACCACCAAAGCTCATAACGATACCAGTAGTAACTGGTAGAGGCAGAGGGAAGTATGCCGCCGCAACAACAGCAACAACAGCGACCTCGAACGCAACCTGGAAATGCTCTTGACGCCCTGGTGCGAGTAGGGGTTGAGACTGCAAAGACCGCTCTCGACGTGGCGGCGAACAGCAATCCTCGCGATGCGGCGCTGGCTGCAACCGAGGTCACGAAGGCGCTCACGACAGCACAGCCGAACATCAGAAAGATCGATGCGGCGATGCAGGACCTGGAGCGAGCTGCTCCGGGAACCAGTAAGCTTGTTCGAGAGACTGCAGATCTATTTACGCGCGCGACCTCTTTAATTCCTGCAAGTAATCTCCCGCCGGCGTTACAGCCCATCGCGAACGATTTGCGCACCTCGGCGGCATCATTTCATGCCTTCACAGCAGCCTACGACACGTATGTGAATACTCCTCCGGGAAGAATCTTCAGTCCGGGGTCGTGGGGACAGCAAGCAGCCGCTGCGAGAAATGCTCAACAGGCTTGGAAACAGGCCAGCGCTGATTTCAAGAAACTGGAAGGGCATCTGCCGCCGATCGCTCGAGACCCGCAGGTGCAAGGTGCTGCCCGCCAGGCCGTCAGAGAAGCGGCTGAATTGGTAGGGGACCTGCTAAAATAGGTATCGCTGCCTGACGAATTCGCCAGGGTAGCTTCCCGGCAACGAATCGGCTACCGTACTTCCACTTGAACCCAGGTGAAAAGATGCCGATGCGAACCGTGAAACTGCTTGAGATCGCCTATGCCCGCTCCGGAGATAAGGGAAATACGACCAATATCGGATTGATCGCGCGACGTCCTGAGCACTATGAGATCCTCTGTCGCGAGGTCACGGCTGAGCGAGTCGCAGCCCACTTCCATTCCCTTTGTAGCGGTCCGGTGACGAGGTACGAGCTGCCGAACCTTGGCGCGCTCAACTTCGTACTTCAGAACAGCCTGGACGGCGGCGGCACAGTGTCGCTCCGCTCGGATGCCCAAGGCAAGACGTACGGTGCCGCATTGCTGCGCATGGAAGTTCAGTTGGATAGCTAGGCGGCAGGTTTCGCAGCAGCTACAAAAATCATCGCAATAGCAGCGGGCATGCGGCACTCGCCATAGCACGGCAACGCCCGTCGCCTGCACACGACGTCGTCTACACACAATGGTATTCCAGCGTTAGCAGGGACAACCGATACAACCGGGCGTGCGCTCGAGCTGGATGGTAACATGCTCGATACCGAAGCGATCGTGGAGCTCTCTCGCGGCACGGCGAAGTAGGTCGTCGTCCCCGTCGGGAGTGGGCTTCAATAGATGTGCGGTCAGTGCAATCTGCGTCGTGCTCATCGCCCACACGTGCAAATCATGGACCTGCTCTACCCCCGGCAACCCTGCGAGCAACAGTCGCACCTCATTGACATCGATGTCTTTCGGCACAGCTTGAATGGAAAGGTTGAAGGATTCCTTGAGCAGGTTCCAGGTGCTCAGGAAAATCACGACCGCGATCGCCAAACTCGTCGCCGGGTCGAGCCACTGCCAACCCGTCTGGCGAATGGCCAACGCCGCAAGCACGACCCCCAGTGATACGGCTGCGTCAGCGGCCATATGAAGGAAAGCACCCCGAAGGTTAAGATCATGCTCGCCGCCCCGCATGAACAGCAGTGCGGTGATGGTGTTGATCACGACGCCGATGGAAGCGACGATCATCACAGTCGTCGTCTCCGGCGACACCGGTTCAAGAAATCTACCCGCAGCCTCCCATACAATTCCGCCAACCGCGACCAGCAACAGCAGTGCATTGAATAATGCCGCCAGAATACTGGTGCCTCGCCAGCCGTAGGTTCGTCTATCTGAAGCACCGAGCTGCGAAAGGGCATAGCCCGCCCAGGCGAGGAGTAGTCCAAGCACATCGCTCAGGTTATGACCGGCATCGGCAAGCAGCGCCAGCGAGTTGGACCAGAAGCCGTAGGCGCCCTCGATCAGCACATAGACGATGTTGAGCGACACTCCAATCGCGAATGCTCGGCCGTGCCCGCCCGGCTGCCGACCATGGCTATGTGCATGCGAATGACTCATAGGCTCACTATACCGCGTTGACGAAGGAAGCCCAACGAAGCTTCGAATGTGGTTTTGTAGGCAGAATGCCGGGGTTACGACCCCAACTTGCGACGAGCCCTGCCGAGACCGTAGGAAAATAGGATCAAGACCGCACTGCCGAGGCAATACAGAAGTGTTTGCACCTTGTCATCTGCAAAGAAATAAGAAAGCACACAAGCGGTCACTCCGCAGGTAGAAGTGAAGAACGTAATACGGTGCGAGAACGTCAGCACTCCCTGCAGAAAGGCTACATCGTCGGTTGCAGTGTCCATACTCGAAAGGTCTTATGGCCTACCCGCCACTGATACACTTCGGCAGCACGCCCTGGCGCTAAAGTTCAACTTGAGAACCCACCTCGAGCACCTGGGCAGGCGGAATATCGAAAAACATGGTAGCCGATTGCGCGTTGCGGGCCATGCGGACGAACAGTCTCTCCCGCCACAGCGCAAGGCCCTCTCGCGGCGAAGCGATGAGCGTTTCCCGTCCGATAAAATAGGTCGTATCTTCGGGATCTATCGGCACACCCAGTTCAGGCAGTGACGCGACAACCCCAGGTATCCATGGCTCCTCCATGAATCCGTAGCTTACGACAACGCGCCAAAAGCCGGACTGCACTTCGGTTACCTCTACCCGACATTTCGGATCCACGCGCGGCTCATCCAGAGTTTCCACGGTCAACAGGACGTTGGTGCGATGCAGCACCTTGTTGTGAGCTACGTTCTGCCGAAGCGCAGGCGGTGTTCCTTTCGAGTTCCCTGCCATGAAGATGGCCGTACCGGGAACGATCGCAACCGTTGATGGAGCTGCGTTCACCTCGGTTAGAAACTGCTCGAGTGGAACCATCCGTTCGCTCATGCGCTCACCAAGCAATCGGCGTCCATCCCGCCACGTCACCATTAGGGTGAACACACCGCCCCCGACGAGCAACGGGAACCACCCACCGTCGGGTATTTTCAGGAAGTTAGCTCCCGCGTAGAGGACATCTATGATCAAGAAGAACGCGGCAACCGGTATGGCGACCCAGGCTGACCATCGCCACTTTCTCCGAACCAATACGTAGAAAAGGATGGTCGTTATCATCATCGTCAGCGTGATCGCGACGCCGTAGGCCGCAGCGAGAGCGCTTGACGAGCCGAAACCGACAACCAAGAGCATGCAGGCGACCATCAACAGGCGATTGACCGTGCTGATATAAATCTGCCCTTTCTGCACGGCGGACGTGTGGTCGATTTGCATGCGCGGTGAGTAGCCCAGTTGAATTGCCTGCAGTGTCAGCGAGAACGAGCCCGTGATCACCGCTTGGGACGCAATGACAGCCGCGAGCGTGGCGAGCACCACGAGTGGATAAAGCAGTGGCTCGGGTGCCATCCGATAGAAGGGGTTCACGGCTGCGGACGGGTCACGCAGCAGCAGTGCACCTTGTCCAAAGTAATTCAGTAGGAGCGAGGGAAGGACTACCGTAAACCAGCTATAGCGAATCGGAAGCACTCCAAAGTGGCCGATATCCGCGTACAGCGCCTCGCCTCCGGTAACCACCAGAAAGACTGTGCCCATGACCCACAGCCCCTCCAAGGGACTGTGCATAAAAATACTCAAGCCGTAATAAGGATTCACCGCGCGCACCACATCGAGATGTTCAACCACTCGATACACGCCTAGACCGCCGATGGTGAGAAACCAGACGAGAACGATAGGTCCAAAAACCGATCCGACTCTTTGCGTGCCTTTGGACTGTAAAAGAAAGAGGACAAGGATGATAAGAACCGCAATCAGTTGCACATACGGCTCGAACACATCGGTCGCGACGTTCAGACCTTCGACAGCGCTGAGTACGGAAATGGCCGGCGTAATTATCCCGTCAGCGTAGAGAAGCGCTGCGCCAAAGAGGCCCAGTATAAGCACCGCTCGCCCGTTCAGCGCTTTCGGAGTTCTGCGAGGTGCGACAAGTGACGTAAGAGCCAGAATACCGCCCTCGCCACGGTTGTCAGCTTTCAGAATGAACACGAGATATTTCACGCTGATCACAAGCAGTAGTGACCAAAAGATTAACGACAACACGCCAAGGAGGTTTACTTCGTTGAGGGAAATCGCGTGAGGACCGTGAAAACACTCGCGGATGGCGTAGAGTGGACTTGTGCCGATGTCGCCATACACGACACCAAGAGCCGCGAGGCTGAGTGCTGCTATATTCTGACTATGCGCTGCTGCGGATTCGTTGGATTGAGAAACGGCTTCTTCCATTCTCTTGTTACTCGCCCTTGTCCGACCCTCGTTACAAGGGCCAATGAAGGCTGTCGCCCAGCCGGGGAAACCAATGGCATACGACGGGAGCGTAGGCAAATCCCCATTTCGGCGCGCGGCTTTTGATGAAGAGGGTCCTCACCCGGTGACTCGGGCTCGGCACCGAAGCCGGTATACATCTCTGCGTATTTTGGGACGGCTTCTAGTTTTCCTGTTCGGGCTGAGCTACAAGGAAGAGCACTAGCTACACGAGGTCATCATGCAACACCAACAACTGTTTCGCCGATCGTATAGTCGCTGTCTGGTCGCCCTACTTTTTCTGCTTGGTCATACCATCGTTGTCTCGCCCGCAGTCGTCGTCGCGCAATCACGCGCAGTGCCCGGCGACTATGACGGCAGCGGGGCTACCGACGTTGCAATTGTTCGCCAGGTAGACGGCGTGCTGCATTGGTTCGTCCGTCACGACAATGGTTTCGTAGGACAAGTGCCCTTCGGCCTACGAGGAGACACGCCGATCGCTGCGGACTATAACGGTGACGGAAACGTTGACCCGGGAGTCATTCGCGATAATGGCGGGTTTAGCGACTGGTATGTGCTGGAAGAAGCCACTACTACCGCAAGGCAATTCTCTTGGGGTCTTGCTGATGACACGTTCCGAACGGGCTACTACGACGAAGATGCAACTGCCGATGCTGTAGCAATCCGCGCAGTAGGCGGCGTGCTGACCTGGTTTATCCGCGGATCCAGCGGTTCTACGGCAACGGAAGTGTGGGGACTCGAAGGCAGCACTCCTTTTGCTGCCGATGTCACAGGGGATGGAGTTGATGAGCTAGTTGTCGTCGGCGCTGAAGCAGGATTTCTGCGCTGGTACGCACGAACTTTCGCTGATGCTATTCCGTTGCCTGCGCCGTTTTTTGGCCTCGGAACGGATACGCCTCTGCCTCCGTTCGACATCGATCGCGATGGTATCGCCGACTTCATCGTTTCACGAGATGTCGGCGGCTTCCGGCAGTTTTTTATTCGCCTGAACAATGCGGATCTTTCTGCAAAAGCGGAGCGCTCGCTACTTCTTGGTCTCGAGAGCGACACCCCGACAATCGGTGCGTTTTTTCCCGGGCAAGAAGCTCGTATTGCGGTCTTTCGTAATCGGACCGCATTCGCAAGTAGCTTCATCGATTTGAATGGGGACCCCGCTGCTGCAATGGCAGTCGACTTTGGACTGCAGAACGATACCTTGGTGCCTGCGGTGGGACCGGCAGATGATAACGACGCAGGCGGACTCGCCACCGTGTGCCCAGCCACCACCTCCTTCGGCGGCGGCATTCTGTGGAAGCCGTCCTCGGATCATTCCGGCCAACCACGAGAGGGGCGTCCGGCAGCGCTGTTCAAGCGGGCGCAGCCCGGTAAAAGTTGCATCCGTTTGTTCGCCAGTAACGGCGAGGTAATTGGTGCTCTGGGGCGGTTTCACGGAACACCGAAATACGGTGACCGTTTCTATCTCGGGCTTGCCGGAAATTGTGGCGCTCCGGTGATGGATGCAGGCGACGCTGCGGCAGCGGCGATCGCTGCCAGTGGAAGTCCTGAAATCTACGTTGAGTCCCGAGATGGGCTTTGCGTAGGACCAGCTGACCCGCGTCAACGCACCGGCAGCCTCTAATACATCGCTGGAAAAGTCCGCCACGGGCTTTTCCAGCCTTTTGCCCTCCTCGAGGTTCTCGAGTCCCCTAGGCTGCGGGGCGTTTCCCGCTCCGCAGCTTGCGGTCAGTTCGGAGCAAGACCCGCAGTAAAATTCGGTGAGAGCTTCGCTGAAATATCAGGATCCCATCCGACGGCTACTCCCAACCCCAACCCTTCTTTTTGGAAGAAGAAGAGAACGGATTAAAATCGGAGGGTGCGAAGAAGCTTCCGCCGGTGCTCGAGGACGATGGCTGCGATGGTGCGCTAAAACTCCAGGACGAGCCGGCAGAAGAGCCGGAGAACGGGTTGAAACTGCTGGTCTGGAAATGACTGTTCGAACTTGACCAGCCCCAACTTCTCGCGAAATCGGAGTTGGACTCCAGCCGCTGCTTCGAGTTGTTTATTTCATGAAATAGATCGAGGTCTTTTGCCGCAGACGAAAAGTGCCAGGCGCTGCCGTCATCTTGGCTTCCCCACCAACTGCCTCGCTGTTCTTCCATGCGTTGAATTCGTGATTCGTGGCAAAAGGCGGTGTGACCGAAGCCGTATCCCTGTTGATGTCCCCAATGACTGCTACGTTGATCTCCCGGATTGGAGGAGAACGCCCATGAAGAGGCATTGGAAGTCGGCGAAGCAGCCCAGTGAGAGGTTTTCTGATCGGTCCCGCTTGAAAACGCCCAGCTGCTTGTCGACGAATTGTCGGTAGGTGCCCAATGTGACTTCGAGGCTGTCGCAGACTGGGACGAACTGCTGTACCCCCACGAGCTCTCCCCACCAGAGTTAAATGTAACCGGCTCGAAGAACGAGTTCTTCTTCTTTCCGCCAACAGGTTCCCACGGGTCCCAACTCATTCCCGGCCCTCCTGTCCACCAAAACTTTCACCCAACCGGCACAGAACCTCGTTACGGAGCTTCGTTACCGCACATCTATTACCTTTATTGGAGTCGGTAGCTGGGGGGTGATATTTACGGCCAATCTGTCGGAAATAGCGCACATTTGGACACCCATAGCGCCTCGGCACGGGACCGGTGCCGCATGGTCCGACATCGCCAGTGATTGTGACCAAATGCTTTTAGAGGGACGACCTGCGAGCGCATGTGCTCGCAGGTCGTTGCTCAGGAGCGCGAGTTCCCTGCAATGACGTGAATCTTTCCGTTCGCAATGGCTTTTACGCCGACCGGAAAGGCGAAGTATTTGTCAGTCGTGGGACTCTCGACGAATCCATATGGACCGGCAGTGCCGCTCCGATATTTCGACTGTTGATACTCGAGGAGCAACTCTCTTGCATCGGTCGCCTCGACGCCTCTGCCTAAGATTTCGGCAGTCAGCATCGCGAAGTCGTATGCGTTACTGGCATACGTGACGTGGGTGTCTGTTCCGTAATGGTCTCGATACGCTTCCCGAAACCGATCGCTCACCGCGATGTTGGAATAGATCGCTCCTTCAATGGCTGGTCCGGATTGCTCTATCTCAGATTCGCTTTCGAAAAAGTCGGAGCCGAAGGTCGATACCGTCAACTCCTGGGCCTTCATTTGACGATAAAATTGGCTAATCTGGCCACTGATGAGAAAGACTCCGACAGCATCGAAATGCTCGCTTTTGAGCTTCGCTACCGTTGACCGAAAGTCCTGATCGCTCGGTTGATACGAATCCACGACCCTCAGTGTTTCGCCCTTTGCGAGATTGTTCTCGATGCCCGCCAACAAATCATCGATGTAGGCCAGCTCGGTCTTCACAATTCCGAAGCGGCGGTATCCACGGCTTCGAAGTGCTTCAAGAATGGCCTTCGAGAAGTCCGCTGCCGGATTCATGAATCGCACCACATATGCCCGTTGCTCGCTAACTCCAGGGGTCTGAGTGTTCGTGATCAGCGGTATTTTTCGTGCCTCGGCAATTGGAGCGAGCGCCTGACCGGTCGCGGTGCCCCAATTGTAGATCAAGACGACATCATCTCGTGTCGCCATTCGGTTAAACGCAGCAATGCTTGTGCCGGCGTCATATTGAGTGTCCTCAAAGGCAAAGCGTATGGAGCGAAAGCGCTCCGGATGTTCTGCTGTGGCCAAGAGGATGCCGTTGCGTGCCGCTTCTCCGAATTCTGCCAGGGCACCGCTAAGCGGGAGCAGCACGCCGATGCTTCTAGTCGGTGGTGTTGGAGCGTCGAGACGAACTAGGTTGCTAACGATTGCACTACCGAGGGCCAGCGCAAATGCCAGCACTAAGATGCCGAGTAAGGTTGTTTTACGCATAAAATCCTCCATTCAAGATGGCGGGATTCTATGGCTTCGAGAGGGAACTATCTGAAATCGCAGCAAAAATGGAGGATATTAAAGCTCCGCTTTAAATTCGACTCTTTTCGTGCGCTATTTATTAAAGTAATACTTTAGGATGGTATCGAGCGATGTACAGCGTCTGGAGCAGCAGCTAGTTCGGCTTCTCGCCGACTACCCTTCGAGCACTGCCGGTTGGCTTCACCAGCAGTGCCGGGCCGCCAGGTCGTGCACAGTCCAAGGCGTCTACCACGAGCTCCGCAAGCTTCAGAAGCGAGGCGTGGTGGTGAAAGTCGGAGACTGCTACAGCCTCAGCCTATCGTGGGCCTTCGAGTTCGTTCAGTTTGCCGACAGGATCTACGATAACTATGTCGCATCAGCATCCCACTTGGAGATTCTACCGGAGCACAATAGTAGCAAAACCTGGCACTTCTCCAACCTGCTCCGCCTTGATGACCTTTGGGTCCAAGCCATGGTTGCCATCTTTACTTGCTCGGATGCGAAAGAAAAGTTCGGCTGGAATCCCCACCCTTGGTTTTACTTCGCGCAAATCGAGAAGGTCGCTCAGTACTACCGACTCTTCAAACAGCGAGGCTGGCGCTACTATTCGACGATCGGCGGCGACACTTTTCTCGACCGACACTACGCCGAATCAATGGATGCAAGTTTCTTCGAATATAGAACCGGACAAGCACCGGTGTTTGACGACATGTCGCGCTACTATGCGCTGATCGGGGATTACATCATCACGGTCAAGCTCGATGCCGCAACGACTGGACGGATTGAGGAACTCTTTCGCTCAATTCGCTGCCTCGCCGATGCCGACTACCAAAGCGTCTCTCGAGTGCTGAACAGTCGTGGCACGCTCAGCCTCAAGCTCGAGCACAATCCGCAGAAAGTGAAGAAATACGTGCGGAAGTTCAAAGAGTTCTTCGGCGTTTAGCGCCGGTAGATGCGGCCTCTAGAACGACAAGTGCCTGACGCGAGAGCTTTTTGCTCACCGGTGCTATGGCCCCGCTCCTTCATTTGGTAGATTCTAATTCAATATGGGAAGAGGAAGGATCGGTAGTAAGGTTTTGGCAGATTTTGAAAGGAAAAGTCATGAGGATAAAGCGTCTTACGCACCGTCATTTTCCATTCTTGGAGGCAGCATGGCTGATTAGTTTCGGACCGTGTTTCTTGTTTCTTTGTAAGCTCTTCTTTTATTTCGCCACAATTCAAGATGGTGCACCGGCGAGCGTGGAACAGTTTCCGTTCGGTCGACTATTGTGCTTTGCCATCTTGGGGCCGTTGCTTGCGTTCCTCGCGCTGGTAACCCAGCTCCTTGCTCCGGTTGCAGTTGCACACTTGGAGGAGTATTCCGAACGGGCCGGCATCGGAATGACGCAACTTTGGGAGGGAGAGCACTGGCGAGAGAAGCTGACCAGAGAAGTTTTTCGATTCAGTTACTTCTTTGGCTGTGGCGTCGGCGCCTGGTATCTTAGCCGGCAACTGCCGGAAGCACTGCAGCCGTCCGGATTCTTCGCTTTCTGGGAGATGCTACTGGTGGTCTCGTTTCTCGCTATCGTCGGACCGTTGCGCGTTGGTCCACTCTCCTCCTGGCTTTTTAGAGGGAACCCGAGGGCACGTTATTTCAGATAGCGCAGTGGAGATGACGGCAACTAACGGGTTCAGCATCGTCCGATCGCTTCCGAACCCGCCGAGTTGCCGGCTCCAGTCGTCGTAATCAATCAGCTATTCAACAATCACTCGGTTAACGAAGATGGTGCCTGAGTGAGCAGTGACGACGATCTTGCGGCCGTCGAGTCGCATTCGCTCAATCGGAAAATCGAGCCAATGAAACTTCTCCGAGTCCACTTGCTGCGCCCCAAGCTGCTGATAGTTGTCGAAGCCAACAGAGAGATGGGTGTCGGTCTCCGCCGCATTCAGTCGGCGCACTTGGACCCGTATGCGTCTCAACCGTTTGAGGTCGATGCGCGGGCCTACCCACGACGTACCGGAACCTAAGGCCTGTGAAACGCGATACTGTCGTCCACCTTCTCGGTCATAGCGATCACCCCGATCATACTCGTCTCGGGAGTGATACCCTCCATCTCGATCGCGCCAGTCATGCGGGCGCTGATCCCGCCAATCGCGATCCCGCCAGTCGCGAGGGTGCCGATCGCGCCAGTCTCGGTCGGGATGGTGGTGGTTGCCCCGGTCGTAGTCCCGATCGTTGTGGTAGGCACTGCTGATGCTGAATCTCGCCCGACATCCTCGGTCGACCCAAATTCCTTCTCTTGCTACGCCCCAAGTACGACCCTGTTCGCAGCTAGTACTGCTAAGCTTTTTGTCGAGACGAACCTCCTTTCCTTCCAACCGACCGACTCGGCAAAGCTGATAGCGGTTATCCTGCGACTCGCAGGTAATTGTGTCATCGGCGATGGCCGGTTGAACTGCCATGCCGCTACCGAGCAAAATTAGTACGAAAAGACCATTCCGAATCATTCTTGCCTCCAAATCCCTCGCCGCGCGTTGCGACAGCAAGGGTAGAATATACGGCTGACACCTTCATAAGCAGCAGCACTCCAGCAACCTCTTAGTGCTCCGGATCGGAATTATGGTTTCGCCGTGCTCTCGGGGCGGCAAAAAAACTCGCCCGGTACGAGTGCGCAAACCAGCACCAACCCAGCAATGTCCCCCGCTTTTGCAACCGTCTTCGCTTCTACGCCTGCTTAGGGTTCAAGGCTTCTGAGAGGACAGAAGTCATGACGGCTAGACGGTTCAGCGGGCGAGTCCAAGTGCGTAAAGGCCCTCTTGCCACGGAAGGATGTGAATACCCTCTACCATCCTAGGCTGGGTCTCTCTACAGAGAACGAAGAACTCGGCCTTTGAGAAATCCTTCTGCACAGACCTCATCGCGCGAAGTTGTTGGTCATGCACCCTCTCCGCCGACTTGATCTCTACCAACGCAAGAGGCATTCCCGGACGTTCGATAATGAAGTCTATCTCCAACTTGTCTTTAGTTTGCAGATAGCAGAATTCGTAATTTTTCTGATTGTAGGACGACCAGCGATACATCTCTAAGAAAATGAAATGCTCAAACGCTCGGCCGTACCCATAGCTACTCGGCAGAACGGCTTGATCCTGTAGTCCGAGCAGCGTCCTGACGACTCCACAGTCAAAAAGATACATCTTGGGACCTACTCGTTGGCGCTTTCGGATCGACCGGTGGTAGGGAAATACTCGATACCCTAGCAGGGTGTCCTCAAGAATTTGATAGTAACTCTGCACAGTATTGGCACTTACCCCAACCTCGCGCGCTATCGAAGAGTAGTTTGTGATCTCTCCGTTTGATTGAGCCGCACATTCCAGAAACTTCCGGAAGGGAGGTGCCTCACGAGCAAGTTGCTCAGCAAGAATTTCTTCTTTCAAATAGGTATGAACGTACGCCCCCAGCAGCTCCGCTCGCAATTCGGCGCTTTCGGTAGTGGCAATTCCCGGCAAGCTTCCCCACTGCAGCACCTGTGATAGGCAAAACGAATCTTCGAATTCTTGATGAACGAGCGGAAAGAGATTTCGCACCAACGCTCTCCCGGCTAGGAGATTCGCCCTGCCCCTCTTAAGCTTTCGAGCACTTGAGCCGGTGAGTGCAAATGAGACTTTTCGTTTTGCCGGCCGCTCATCCGTGACTCCTTCTGCGGAACGGCGGTGCGCCTCGATCTCCAGATGAACGACATCGAGGAGGGCGGGCGCTTTCTGGACTTCGTCAACGACGATCCAAAACTCTCCGTGCTCGGGTAACGTCGCCAGCAGCTCCGAGAGAGAAGACGGGGAGCGAGAATAGCGGTCGTAGTCCTTCGGCGAGAGTAGATCGATAAAGATCGTGGATCCCTCGGGAAGCCGCTTCCGAAGTAACCAGGTCTTTCCGGTCGCTCGAGCACCGAACATGAAAAACGAATTTGATTCCGGGAGGTTGACCACTCTATTCATAGCACTTCGCATTTGCACGCCGAATTGTAAGTAAAGTGATTAAATCACGAAAATGCCTGTATTTGCAAAGAATGCTGTGTCGAAGCCGAGGCTCCATAACCGGAATCCGCGCGGAAGTGCGAAACCACCACCAGGAATCGGCGACACACCTTCGAATTGGTCGAGAACTGCATAATCGCACCGAGATCGGCACCCATTCGCACTAACTTCGGCGCCCCGTTCGCATTAAGTTCGGCAGGTTATTTGCACTAACTTCGGCACCCGTTTGCACTAAGTTCGGCACCTCGTACCATCCGATTCCCGAGTCTAAGAACGGAGGAATTGGGGATGGGAACAAGATCAAATCGTCGAGGAAGGAAAACTGCCGTGATAAATGTGCGGGAGATTCTACGGCTTGCGGCTGCAGGATTCAATCAAAACCAGATAGCGCAGAGCTGCAACATCGCGCGCTCAACTGTTCAGGATTACCTGCGGCGCGCCGAGGTGGCGGCGCTAGGACACGAGCAGGCGAAGGAGCTCGACGACGAGAAGCTAATGAGGCTTCTCGGCAAGGACGGCCAGCGGCGCTTACGTAAAGACGTTGATATTGATTTTGAGAAAGTCGCGCGGGAGATCCAGCGCAAAGGAGTGACGCTCGAGCTGGTTTGGCAGGAAGAAGTCATCCAAAGAGGATTCGAGATTAGCTACAGCACGTTTTGCCGACGCTTCAAAAGCTGGAGCAAGTCTTCGAGCTACACGATGCGTCAGGATTACAAGCCTGGCGACAAGGCGTTCGTTGATTACGCCGGACTGACACTTCCGTATATCGACGGACAAAGCGCCGAGCCGCGACGAGCGCAGATATTCGTCGCCTGCCTGGGAGCGAGCGACAAGATATTCGCGGAAGCGACAGCGAACCAGAAGGTTCTCTCCTGGATCGGCTCCCATTGCCGAGCCTGCGATTACTTCGGTGGTGTGCCGGCA
This sequence comes from Bdellovibrionales bacterium, assembly GCA_020434415.1. Lineage (GTDB taxonomy): Bacteria > Bdellovibrionota_C > UBA2361 > SZUA-149 > SZUA-149 > JAGRAW01. The sequence continues at coordinate 5,577 of JAGRAW010000029.1, read as the reverse complement.
GCATTCGTTCCAGACAATCTCAAGAGTGGTGTCCGAGATCCCTGGTGGTACGAGCCTGAGGTGAACCGCAGCTATCAGGACTTCGCCGAATACTATCAGACTGCAATTCTGCCGACCCGAATCCTCAAGCCACGGGACAAGGCAAAAGTGGAGAAAGCGGTTCAGGAGGTCGAGCGGTGGATCATCGCGCCGCTACGAGATCGCATCTTTTCGAGCATCAAAGAGATCAACGAAGCGATTGCACCACTGCTTCGCGCGCTCAACACCCGGAAAATGCGCCGCTTCGGCGTCTCTCGCGATGAGCTTTTCGAGCAGGTTGAACGAAGCGCACTGCGTCCGCTGCCTCCGCGCCCTTACCAAACCGCTCAGTGGAAGAAGGTTCGGGTCCATCCAGACTATCACGTTGAATTCGAGCGCCACTACTACTCCGTGCCGTATTACTACGTGCGCCAGGAGGCGTGGCTCAAAGCGAGTGAAAAACTCATCGAGGTGTATGTAAGCAATCAGAGAGTCGCCTTCCACAGAAGAAGCTTTGAGCCGTACTCCCACACGACTCTGCCAGAGCACATGCCGTCGGAGCATCGAGAGGTAAAGAGCTGGACGGCGGAGAAGCTTATTTCCTGGAGCAAATCGGTCGGTCCAGAGACGCTCAAAACGTCGGAAGCATTGTTGGCAACCAAGGCGCATCCGGAACAAGCGTTTCGAGCAATCCTCGGACTTCGGCGCTTATCAGAGAAATACTCATGCCATCGTCTAGAGGCTGCTTGCCGACGCGCGAACCATTTCAAGCTCGTCAACGTCCGTAGCGTCCGCTCGATTCTCGAGAAAGGCTGGGAAAAATTGCCGCTGAATGAAGCGGCACCAGATCCTTGCGTATCGAGTCACGAGAATCTTCGCGGACCCACAGTTTATCACTAACGCCAGGAGAAAATGCCAATGCAACAGACACTCGATAAGCTTCGCGAACTCCGATTGGGAGGATTCGTCGCCGCTCTTCTTGAACAATCGCAAAGCAAGCACTACCAAGAGCTCTCCTTTGAAGAGCGCCTCGGCTTCTTGGTCGAGAAGGAGTATACGCGTCGCGAGAACCTGCGCTTGAATACCCGCTTGCGAAACGCAAAGCTCAAGCAATCAGCGTCTCTGGAGCAGGTCGATTTCGGAGTCAGTCGAGGATTGGTTAAAGCGAAATTTCTGGAACTCGCGGAATGCCGCTGGGTCAGCAACCGCCATAGTCTCATCTTGCTGGGACCGACGGGTGTCGGAAAATCCTTCCTCGCATGTGTTCTTGGCGATCAGGCTTGCAAGTTCGGCTACACGGTTCGCTACATCAAGGTACAGGAACTCCTCTCCGAGCTGCTCCAGGCGAGAGCGGACGGCTCGTTCACTGCGTTCTGGGGCAAGCTGCAGAAGACTTCCCTGCTAATCATCGACGAATGGCTACGCGACCCGCTCTCGGCAGCCGATGCTCGAGAGATCCTCGATCTGCTCGACGAACGGTACCGCAAAGCCTCTTGCATCTTTGCGACGCAGCTCCCGGTCGCAGACTGGTACCGACACATCGCGGACCCGACGCTCGCCGAAGCTATGCTTGATCGTATTGTCCACGACTCCCTTCGGCTCGAGCTGCAGGGTGAGTCGATGCGTAAGCTCACAACCAAGTTGAAGGGCAAGAAGGGGGGAGATGCGTCGCTGCGCTCCGATAATCATTGAAGGAGATTTGGAATTAGTTTAAGAGGCCCTAGAGGTGCCGAACTTAGTGCAACTCGCTGCCGAGCTTGATGCCATCTGAGTGCCGAACTTCTGCGACTGTGCACTTGTCTCTGCAATCAACGCCTCGTAATGGCTGAGTCGCTCGCGTATTTGGAGATCGAGCGCCCGGTCTGTCGGATGGTATACGCGCAGGTCCCCCAGAGCCTCCGGAAGATAACGCATCGGAACGAAGCCTCCGGGTGCGTCGTGAGGATATTGATAGCCGATGCTATTGCCCATCTCACGCATCAGCTCCGTGGGGGCATTGCGGAGGTGCTTCGGAATTTCGAGCTCCGGATGCTCGGTAATGACCTTCTCCATCGCACGTAGCGCTACATAGGACGCGTTCGACTTCGCGCAGCACGCGAGGTACACGGCAGCTTGCGCCAGCGGGATTCTTCCTTCCGGGAGGCCGACGCGCTCGACAGCCCTATCGACGTTGATAGCCACTTCAAGTGCTCGGGGATCGCAGCTTGCGTCCTCCGAAGCAAAGATGATCATCCTACGGGTTAGAAAGAGCGGGTCTTCTCCCCCTTCCAATGCTCGCAGCATGTAATACAGTGCCGCGTCGGGATCGGATCCCCGCATCGATTTGATGAAAGCGGAAACACAGTCGTAATGGTAATCGCCGTCCTGATCGAAGCGCTGCGGTTGAGAGCCGAACGACTCTTCAATCGTCACTTGCGTAATGCATTGCGCTCCGTCGGCACGAACGGACGCAGCCGCCCATTCCAGGCCATTGAGCGCTCGTCGCGCGTCCCCGCCCGCAAGCAACGACAATGTGCGCCTTGCCGCCGGATCAATCGTCAGCTGCCACTTGCCCAGCCCACGCTCCTCATCTCTCAGCGCTCTTTCGATCAGCGACTCCAGGACGTCGACACTCAGGAGCTCGAGCGGGATGACCCGCATCCGGCTCAAGAGTGCGTTCCGGATGCGAAAGCTAACATTGTCGGTGGTCTGTCCGATAACCGTCAGTAAACCGGACTCGACATGAGGCAGGAATGCGTCCTGCTGAGATTTGTTGAAGCGGTGAATCTCATCGACTAAAGCGAGGGTGTTTCTGCCCTCACGCTGAAGAGCAGCCTCTGCATCCGCTACCGCCGCACGAAGTTCCTTGACCCCGTCAAGCACACCGGAAAGGCGCACAAACCGATAGTTACTGTTGGCCGCGATCACTCTGGCAATCGTCGTCTTCCCGACACCCGGAGGTCCCCAGAGCAGTACCGAAGGAATGGCAAGATCCGCGTCTCTTAAGATTTGCCCGAACGCTGAGTTCGGCCCGACTGCCTTTTCCTGCCCCAATACCTCGTCAAGCGTTCGCGGGCGCATCCGCTCTGCAAGCGGCGCACGATTGCTTGATCCCTGACCGGATTCCCCGGCGTTCGAGTGCTCGCTTGCTGCACCCAAGAGCGAAACTTGCCGACTACTCACCCGATCCTCGAGCTGCACTTCTTCATATTTCGCATGAGGACGCCTTCCAAACAAAGCCTTGCAAAGAGTGTCTACGCTGCAAGCTTCTTCAGGACGGTGCAAAGGATTCCGCCGTCTCGATAATATTGAACCTCGACGGGAGTATCCACCCGACTGCGAACCGTAAAGGTCTTTGTCATCTCACCGCGAGTTGCACGCACCGTTACCTCTTGTCCGGCCTTCATCGAGGACTCCAGGTCGAAGTCGAAGGTTTCCGTTCCGTCGAGTCCCAACGAATCGGCAGTCTCTCCTTCGTTGAACTGCAGCGGCAAGATGCCCATGCCAATCAGGTTGCTACGATGAATTCTTTCGTAGCTCTCGGCGATCACGGCTTTGATGCCCAATAAATAGGGACCTTTTGCTGCCCAATCACGAGAAGAACCGCTGCCGTACTCCTTCCCCGCCAAAATGACGAGCGGTATCTTCTGTTCCCGGTAGCGCTGGGCTGCATCGAAGAAGCTCGTGATATCGCCACTCGGCAAATGCTTGGTCACATTGCCTTCTTTACCGGGCGTCAGCCGATTTCGAATACGGATATTGGCAAATGTTCCCCGCACCATCACTCGGTCATTGCCCCGACGGGAGCCGTAACTATTGAAATCGGCGCGTTCGACGCCGTGCTCCGCCAGGTAGCGTGCGGCTGGAGAGTCTTTGGCGATGGAACCCGCCGGCGAAATGTGGTCGGTTGTTACAGAGTCTCCGAAGAATCCGAGCGCTCGAGCGCCTTGAATCGGCTGCACCGTCCCCGACTCCTTGGTCAGCCCTTCAAAAAACGGGGGCTGTTGAATGTAGGTTGAATCCGGGCTCCACGGATACAGTTCAGAGCTCGCCGTTTCAATTTCGCGCCATTCCATCGAGCCGGTGAATACGTCGGCATACTTCTGCCGGAACATCTCCGGATGGACAAACGACTTGACGCAGTTGCGGATCTCTTCCGCCGTCGGCCAGACATCTCTCAGATATACCGGAGCACCGTCTTTACCGACTCCCAAGGGCTCCTTGGTAATGTCAATCGCTGTCGATCCTGCGAGCGCATACGCCACGACTAACGGAGGGGAGGCAAGATAGTTCGTCCGGGTCAGCGGGTGCACACGTCCTTCAAAGTTTCGGTTTCCCGACAGCACCGCAGAGACGACAAGATCGTTCTCTCGGATGGCGCTCTCTACCGCGTCCGGTAGAGGTCCTGAGTTGCCGATGCAGGTAGTACAGCCATAGCCGACCACGTGAAATCCGAGCTGCTCTAAGTAGGGCAGCAAGCCGGATTTGGTAAGGTATTCGGTTACGACCGTGGAACCGGGCGCCAGCGACGTTTTTACGTACTTCTTGACGCTGAGCCCTCGCTCGACTGCTTTTTTTGCCACAAGTCCGGCACCCAACATCACCGACGGATTACTCGTGTTCGTGCACGACGTAATCGCCGCAATGACGACGGCACCGGTAGCGAGCTCCTCCGTGGTCCCATCAAGCTCCACCGCTGCCTCTTTTTCTAGCGACTCAGGAGCAAGACCAAATCCGCGCGGTCCTATTGGAGCGCTCAATACTTCTCGATACGTGGGGCCAACCTGACTCAAGGGAAGGCGATCGTGGGGACGCTTCGGACCCGCAACTGCCGGTTCCACCGTAGCGAGATCAAGCTCGATCACCGCCGAGTATTCCGGGTCAGGCGTCCCCGCGGTGCGGAAGAGGCCTTGTTCTTTGCTATAGCGCTCCGTGAGGTCCACCACCTCCTCCGGACGGCCTGTGAGGCGAAGATACTCTAGGGTGAGATCGTCGATGGGGAACAGACTGACCGTGGAGCCCTGCTCAGGTGCCATGTTGCCGATAGTCGCGCGATCTGCAACCCGCATGGTCGCGAGGCCGGGGCCGAAAAACTCCACGAATTTACCCACGACGCCGAACTTTCGACACATTTCAGTGATGCGCAGAACCAAATCCGTGGCGGTGGCTCCTTCGGGTAACTCTCCCGTCAGTTTGAAACCGACCACATCAGGCACAAGCATGTAGATAGGTTGCCCCATCATCACAGCTTCTGCCTCGATGCCGCCGACCCCCCAAGCCAGCACCCCCAGACCGTTCACCATCGGCGTGTGGGAATCGGTCCCGACACAGCTATCCGGATACACGAGGTTCTCATCGCGATTCCAATACACGCCCTCCGACAGATATTCGAGATTCACCTGGTGCACGATGCCGGTCGCTGGAGGGACCACTCGTAGATTGCGGAACGCCGACTGGCCCCACTTGAGAAACTCATAGCGCTCACGATTGCGTTGAAACTCGAGACGTTCATTGAGCTTCAGCGCATCGGGCCGAGCGAAATAGTCGACTTGGACGGAATGGTCGATCACCAGATCGCAG
>JAGRAW010000299.1 GCA_020434415.1 Bdellovibrionales bacterium | reverse complement strand
TCAAGGATAGTACGATGAGTTTCCATGTGGTGCTAGTTCATCCGCTTATTCCCCAAAACACGGGCAATATCGCTCGCCTCACCGCCGCCACCGGTTGCTACCTGCATGTCATTGAACCGCTGGCGTTCGAGATTTCAGACCGTCAGGTGAAACGGGCCGGTCTCGACTATTGGCCCGAGGTCAAGCTCACCGTGCATCCTTCATGGGATGCGTTTCTCGAGTCCCAGCAGATAACGGCTACGAGCGAACTTTGGTTCTTTACGAAGAAAGCGACTGCATCGTATCACCGAGCGACATTCAAAGCCGGCTGCTATCTCGTGTATGGCAACGAGAGCGAGGGACTGCCGGAAGCCATACATGCACAGTATCAAGAGCGGCGTCTCTTGATTCCGATGGACAACCCGAACATCCGCAGCTTGAATCTTTCGAATGCGGTAGCCCTCACGCTGTTTGAAGCGCGACGACAGTGCGGCATGCTTGATCGCTAGCGCTTAGAGAATCTGGATCGTCTGATCGAGAACTCGGTCCAGCGTTTGAATTACCGACGAGCTGGCCTGATACCCGCGTTGAAAACGGATCATGGATACGAATTCATTTGCCGGATCCACAATCGAGCTCTCGAGTGCTCCGCCGTTGATTGTTCCTCTCCCCTCGACAGCAGGTAGTCCGATTTCAGGGGCACCTGATTCGGGGGTTTCGACGTAGTTATTGCTCCCGATACGCTCCAATCCGTTAGGACTACTGAAAGTCGCAATTGCGATCCGTCCGATAGGCGTCTCTTCTCCGTTGGAAAGCACGGCCAGAACGGTTCCGTCTTGCTCGAATCGGATGCTGTCGACGTCCCCTGCTTTGACGCCATCAGAGTTGAGGCTAGAAACGCTTGATGTTCCGGCAAACCCAACGAAGCCGGAAAGATCGACTGTGATCGCGCTCGCTGCGGCACCGTTGTTCCAGTTGGCTGCAACTTGGAGGTTTGCTGCATCAGGATTTGTCATCTGCCCATTGCCGTCGAAGTTCAACACCACCTCGCCGACCTGAGTCGGAGTGCCGGGTTCTGCGCCGGCGGCACCGACCACTCCGCTATCCACGTAAGCTCGAACGGTATACTGGCCCACCCCGCTCTTGAAAAAGTGTAACGACACGTCCTGCTCAGCACCAAGGGAGTCGATTATTTTGAGAGAATTTCGAAAGCTCGTAGCGTCGTTCAGTGCCGTAAAATTGTCGAAGACTCCGGGAATGCTTTCAGGCGCATCAGCGGCAAGGTTTCCGGTCAAGGTCACTGCCGTCGTTGCGGCTGCGTCTCCACCGGCAGTTGCCAAAGACAAAGGCACCGGCGCATCCGGACTTTCATCGGTAAAGCCCAGAACGGCCTCCCCGCTAGTCGCTTGCAGGTTTCCCTCGAGGTCGGTAACGAAGTTTCCGGCGCGGGTGTATTTTTGTGAGGCTCCATCGCTCAGAATGAAGTAGCCGCGGCCTTGAATTGCCACGTCGAGTTCACGGCCGGTGAAGTCCAAAGCTCCTTGAATCGAGTGGAAGGTGGTTTGATCGTCAGCGAGTACGCCGTTGCCGCTGCTCAACGGCGCACCGTAGAGACTACCTATGCTATCCGCAATTATATCACCAAACTCCAAGCGACTGTTCTTATAGCCGGTGGTGCTGGTGTTCGCGATGTTATCGGCGATATTGCTCAGCGCAGCGCCGTGCGTGATAAGCGATTCGCGTCCGGCAAAGATTCCGGTCAACAGTCCTGCCATAGTTGTCCTGCTTGGTTGACGTACGTATCCGCTCTCGGCTTAACCACCGCGTGGTAGAAACTACCGGGCACAGCGTATCCCTCCCGGCAGTTTCTACCCCCCACCGCCACCACCACTAGGCCAAGAGCCTGTAATCGTTCCACCACCACCCATCCACATCCACCGCCGTCGCTGAGAGGTTCAATATACGTGCCATGCTCACTGCCTGGCTGCGGATTCCAACACTACAGCCGCGGTTCTGCGGCACGCGCGCAAGAGGCGAGACAAAACGCTATTGTTCCTGGATACTACGTTGCGTCTCGGTGTGGACTGCTAGCTCGCGCAGTAACCGTCAGTGTCTGCGGATAATGGGAACGACTCTCTAGATGCGGCAATTTTCACCGCATTCCAAGCAAGAAGAGCCGGCTCGATGTGCTCCGGACCGCCCGGCTACGCCTGCGCTTCAGCCTCGGCACTCCGGGCTCGAAGCGAGCGCAGGCTAAAGCCAAAACGGCGAAGAATTAAAGCGCCGCTTAGCAACATCAGGAGAAGCTGGTAGGCGTGTAGAACAACCGAATACGCCAGCGCAAACTCTTCGGGGTAGCCGAACATCCAGCTCAGCGCAGCGGTGCAACCGACCTGAAACGTACCCAGAAATCCCGGAGCGCTGGGAGCGGCAACGGCAAGGGCGATAAGAACCGTGACTGAAACCCCGACAGAAAAAGGCGGAAACTCTCCGAACGTCCAGAGCCCCACTTGGTAGAGTGCGGCGATCGTAAGCCACAATGCCAGCGACCAAAAAAGCACCAGCAGAAGCTCTCTGACGGAACTCACGGCGCGAAGACCCGCCACTACATCGTCTGCGATATAAAGCAGCTTCTCCTGAAGCTGGTCATGCTTACCCCTAAGCACGATGCTCAGCACCTTTCGGGCGAAACCGAGAAGACGCTCCGCACAAAAATACGCCGCTAGCATCACGGCCAAAATACCTGCGGCGAGCACTGCCAACGCTTTCGCGCCGACGGTCACCAATTGATGCGCTTCCCCCGCGTCCGGAAGTGCCAGCGCCAACAGTGCCAAAATCGTCAGGACATCAAAAACTCGTTCGGTCACGACACTCGAGAGGCCCACCGGAAAGCGCACAGGCTGCCGGAGGCTTAGCACCCAAGGTCGAACCAACTCTCCGGCTCTTAGCGGCAGCACGCAGCTGGCAAAGAAGCCCACCAAGGTGACGTCATACAGCTCCTTGGTCGACACTTCGAGGTTGCTCGGAAGAAGATAGCGCCAGCGAACGCCGCGGATCCAGAACGTGATGTAAAACAGTGCGATAAGTAACGGAATATACGTGATCTGAAGCCGACCGAACTGCGCAAGAAACACTGACCATTCAATCTGGAGCGCCAAAAAAACGAGTATCGCCGCACTGATGGCAACGCCTGCGAGAATGCCTGTCAGGTTTCCGGATTCGGTTCGTTTTGTGGGTGTGCTGTGCATCAGGGTCGATCCTCGGCGATTCAATTAGCATGATCGTTGGTTGACGGCAGTAGATTTATGGCCTTTGGGGGCATCCCCGGTGTTTCACAAGGTTGGTGTCTTCCAAATTGCTTGGACTAAGGGAAGCGCAATTGAAACAGAAACGTTGTTTTTGGGCTAAAGCGCTTCGATGAAACGTGTCGATACCCTCTTTAAGCATTCCCGGCCTTCATCTCGGAAGTGCTTGAGGTTGTTCAAGTTGTGAAAGAAGTATTTGCCAAATTGGTCGCCGAAGCCGGCTCCGTGTCCGTCTCCGACGCTACGCTCGAGGTTCTGTTTGGACTTCTGGCACTTGGGGTCGCCCTGCTTTTTGTCATGGTAGCCTTCCGCTTCCTAGTCCAGCTCTTGTTCGCTACCGTCAAGCTAGGTGTTCTGGGCGGAGTGCTGTTCGCGCTAATTCATTTCACCCCGCTGGGAACCAAGCCCGAGGCAGATAGCGTCTTTTCCGACGCGGGCCGCGCCGTAGTCTATTCGACCGAACGTCTGAAGCGACATCTGCGAGCCCAAGGTTTTTCCGCGGCATCGGCAGAATCCCCGGCAGAGCCCAATCTGGAGCCCGTTGCGGCGGCTCCTGCGGTTCAGTTCTTCGCCGCGCAGCTCCCGACACAGCCTAGCTAAACGGCCGAGCTACGCCTGCCGTCTTGGGCAGAAGAGAATCTAGCCAGCGGGAATCTTGTGTGTAGGATTCACCTGCACGTGAACGTTGCCAATCCCGTATTTTCGAGACACTCCGACCGGCGGGTGGGCAGAGACGTTCAAGCGCACGGGGGAATGAGCGGCCAGGAGCAACTACGCGGCGTCTCCGACCTCCACTTCCCGCTCCTTTCTTAATCGCTGACGCGTTCTGCCGAGACGAGAAGCAGCGGCGGACGCGCGAAGCACGCAGTCTTCGATGATCCGGTCACGAAATATCCGATCGTCACCGCCCTCACAGAACAACAAGCCTAGCTCCACTGACTCGGAAAATAGGGCTTTCTGCCGGGGAAGCTCACGCGCAGCGCTTTCGAAATCTCGACTTTGCCGCATTAGCACGCTCAAGCGGTAGAGGTTGTTCAAGACAACACCGGAAAGTGCCGCATTTCGGTCCGGCGCCTGCAACACAGCCTCACTGAACGGAGGGCCCTCCTTCGCGCGTTCGACGACGCCTTCGAGGCTCTCGGCCGTAAACGGCATCGCGAGGAAACCCCGCGCTCCCGCACGAAGCAGACCGAAGACGTCATCGATCTTAGGATTCGTCGACGCCGCAATCATGATGAGGCCTTCTTCAACTTTTGCGGCCTGGGTCACAAATTCTCCGGGGGTCATGTCGGTTCGCTTCGCGTCGAAGACGACAAATTGAAAGTTTCTAGTCTTCAGTCGTTCCAACCCCATGCCGTGGCTCACCACCGACGTAAGATTCGTGAAGCCAAGCGTCTTGAGCGCCATGCGGATCTGGTGACTGTGATCACCTTTTCGGCAGATCACCATCACCGCGCTGCTTCGCGTAACACTCCCTCTAAGTGGTGTACTCACTGCGCCACGCCTACTGATCCGAACTGAACAACCTTATTTGAATTCCCCATAGAAAAACTATCGTCGATCCGAACAGATAGCTGAAGGAACGTTTTTGGGCCGTGCGGCTCTCGCAACCCCGAGCGAAATCAAGCAGTTAGTGCCCGGCCGCCGAAAAAGTTCAATCGTTTCGCATAGACCGAACATCTGTGGAAAGAGATATACGGAATACCCCGATCGCTCCCTGGGCACACGGGTTATCCTGAGAGGGTGCGGACAAGTACCATGCACATCATCGAGGAATTGTTGCCGTTTGTGGGACCGAACCAACCGTGGTGGGTTTGGGCTCTCGTCGGGCTCGTACCGTTTTGCATGTTCCTGGCGTTCCGGGAGTTCATGTGCTGGTTCTGGAAGATCAACAAGCTGGTCGGTCGCCTCGAGAAGATTGAGCGGCGGTTGACGAGTATTCAGCTTTCCGCAACACCGCCGGCACAGGCGAAACCGAAGAAATCCCGCACCGATCAGCAGGCCGCTCTACCCACTACTTCTGCTGCTCCGGCTGCAGTTGCCGATGACGATTTCACCGTCTAACTGCACGCTCACTGGTCGAACGAAGCGGCAATTTCGGCCTGCTGATGAATCTCCCCGAGGGAGTCTTGCGGCGAGATCCGCCGGACATATGAAGCAAGCTTGACTGCCTCATC
>JAGRAW010000298.1 GCA_020434415.1 Bdellovibrionales bacterium | reverse complement strand
AGCCCCAGTGTAGTTGCAGCATGGTGCCAAACACCTTCTGCGAAATTATTACCCCCTCTCCGGTCACCGTTTCAGCTTTTGCAGTTACGCAATCCTGCTCACACTGCTCACGGACGCGGAAGAGCGGCTTGAGCGGTCGGTCCTGACGCAACGTCCACCGGTTCGCTCTAAACCCCCGTACGAGCTTCATGTGCTCGGCAAGCGCTGAATCATCAGATGCAGCTGCCTCTACGAATGTCGTTTCCGGCTCCTCATAGTCTTGCATTTGCGAAAGTGCCGTCGCGCCGGTAATCCGGGCCATTGGCAGTGTCGCACCGTCCGACCGAACTACTCGATCTGAAAGATAAGCAACCGCGGCACCTTCCGCATACAGGAATTCCCCTCGCTGAACGAATGCACGAAGCGCCGTAAGCATAGCAACATTGCTCGCGAGGTCCTCGGCGTAGAGGTGAAGATACCCGGAGGAAAGATACACCCCTTGCACATTTTCAGGCAGCGCTTTGTCCACCAGAGGCGAGAAAGGCACCAGTTCCGCGCCCGCTCTTCGCAGCAAGTCGAGATTATCCTGAATAGTCAGATGGAAGGCTTGATCATCGGCAACCGCTATCCGACAGCGCCGGGACGCCGATTGCGTCACCGTGGCATCAACCGTGAAGGGTTCCGCCTCCTCGGCAATCCGCTGAACCGCTGCCAGATCGATTTCCTTTTCAATAATGCCGCCCAGCCGGATGAGCTGGTTGCGCGTCAGGAGACTGGGATTACGGTTAAGTTGTATCGAAGCTCGACCGCCGAATCGGTCGCCATCGGCGGCGAATATACCGCCGAGATAGCTAACCCCGGGTAGTTTGGAAACTGCTTCACGGATTTGTCGCTGGTGCTCGGCATCCCTGACATAGTTCGCAATTACGCCCCTTATCCGGACTTCGGGGTCCCACCTAAGGTAGCCGCTGAGCAGCGTTTCGGCTGTCGCTCCGAGACCTCTCGCATCAAATACCAAAATCACCGGTAAGCGGAGAGCCTTCAGTACATCGACTTCCCTCTGAATACTGCTATCAGCGCAGTGGCGATCGAACAGGGCCGCCTGCCCCTCGACGAGCGCTAGCTCAGCTCCTGCACACGAGCGGGCAAAACTTTCCTGCACACCCTGTGCGCCGAGCATCCAGGCGTCAAGCGTATGGGAGAGTCGACCGGTAACCCGGCGATGATGCGTAGTCGTAACCAAACCGGGGCCGATCTTACTGGCGGTTGGCGCACCGCCGGCCTTCTTCAGCGCAAGGAGAAGTCCCAGCGTCACGCTCGAGACGCCGGCCCCCCCTTTTGTTCCGCAAATGGCGACACGCGGGACGTCGATCTTCTCTCGCCCGGGGCTGTCGTCAGTCAAAGTCATTTTGCGGATTGTCGTCGACTGCCGGTCTTCCGGCGCCGTGCTCCTTGCTTCTCGATCGCCTTCAATACGACGAGGCGATTGGTGTTAGTTCCCTTCTCGTTATTGTCGACCTTGAAGCAGTTTGCAAGCTTGGTGAAGCTCTGCTGATTAATCAGCACCTCCTCGACGACGAATCGCTTCTGGGGATGGCTGACGCCCTCCGCGGCCGCTGCAACCACTTCGTCGAGATAGAGCATCCCTGCCGATGTTTCCACCTCACCGACCTCAACCACGGCATAGGCACGCGGCTGGAGCACCCGAAGCATCTCACTAAGAACATCGGTAATGAAACTTGTCCACTCCTGCACCGAGCGACACATGACCAGGTCGCGGCCGAAGTGCTTCGGATTGATGCCGGAGAACCAGAATTCGAGCCAGTTATCCGCCAGATAGTCGACCTTGTCGAGAAACGGAGGTGAGGTGACGATCAAATCAACCGAATTTGCCGGAACAGATTTCAGATTGCGCGCGTTCTCCTGCTCGATGCTGTTTGCGGCGGTAACTGCGAAGAAGTCGGAGGTGAAACCGTCCCGCAGCGCTTGCGCTGCCTTCTTGATTACGCGCGGTGCGACGGCGCGATATTCCGGCTCCTGATGCCGCTTACGATTGATCATCGCCTGCCGCTCGGGAGGGATCGAGATCTGGGGGAAGGAATAAACCGAGAAGAATCCGGGCGAGTGCCCGTGAAGCCGCGAAAGTGCCAGCAGTTCGATAAAGGCGTTCACCCGGTCCTTGTTCTTTCGGATGTGGGACCGAAGGTTCATCAACTCGCGAAATGTCTCGGGGTGATAGAACGGTGAAAGCTGATCCGTATATCCGTCCATCGCGACCGGTCGCGTAAAATCGACTTCATTGAGGCGCAGCACAATCTCGTCAAGACCGACCGGATTGGTCTTTGCGCGTGTCATGGCAACCGAGAGTGGGTTGATATCTCGGGCCCAGGCGACTCGCCCCAGCAAATTTGCCTGCAGCGCAGTCGTTCCCCGGCCGGAAAACGGGTCCAGCACAATCTGCCCTTTCTCCGAATAGCGCTGGATGCAGAAATCAGGGAGTTCAGGTTTGAAGCTCGCTCGGTAACTGACTACGTAGTGCAGGGAATGCATCTGACGCTGCCGTGCGCTCCACAGCTCTCCGACCAACCGTTTATAACTTCCGTCCGTAGTCGCCCTATCCGCTACGAGCTTCAGTGAGTGTGAATTCGCCACCGTTCCTGCTCCCGCAATGAGTCGTACTCTTGTATGTAAATTGGTATCTGAACTTCGTTGCACTTCTCTCGCTTGAGGCTACCGACTCCCTGCCCTCGCGCAGCCTCCCTTGCCACTTCACAAGCACTGCACCGCGGATTGGTTACTAGCCAACTCCAGTTGCCTGTGATTTCCAGCCGGAAAAAAACCTTAACACCCACGCACCAAATGCGCACCAAAATAGTATCTTACTACATGCGACTCGAAGTAACGGCGTAAGGTACTGCAAACGCACGAGAACGACCGAAACCCGGCAGGCTACTCGCGGTCAGCGTGTTGAAAATTTCTCCTCAGTATCCTCACTGCCCGAGCACTTGACCGCCCGGGCTATCCCAAGGGCAGTGCCGGCAGCACTTCGGACGAAGGAGCGGCGAGAACGGCTACGCGGGTGGTGGCGCGTGCACAGGCTCCTCAGCAACAACCGCGGAAAGCAGTTTCACCCCACCCTGCTCACGCCGGTCGAACTTCATCGGCAGGAGCACCGTGAAGCAGGACCCTTTGCCGCGCTCGCTCTCCACCGATATCGAGCCGCCCAGCATTTCAATCTGCTTCTTGGTGATTGCGAGACCCAAACCGGTGCCGGCATATTTTTTCGTATAGCTCGTTTCGAGCTGGCGGAACGGTTCGAAGATCTGCGTGCATTTTTCGGGCGGAATCCCCACGCCGGTATCACGTACCCTCATAAAAAGTGCCTGGCTAGCCTCATCAAAGCCTGCATGCAGTTCCACGCGGCCGCTCTCGGTGAACTTTACGGCGTTCGAAACAAGATTGAGCGCAATCTGCCGTAGGATGCTCCAGTCGGTCACGACGACCGGCATTTCCTCCGGACAAATGGAATGGAGTGTCACCGGCTTGTCTTTGAGCAATGGTCGGCACGTGTCCACGATATCGCGAATAAAGCTGTCGAGATGCTTTTGCGTGCAGCGCACGTTAAACTGACCCGCCTCCATCTTGGCGTGATCCAGAATGTTGTTGATCAATTCGAGTAGACTTTCCGCATTCTCCAACATGCGGTTCACGACTTTCTGCTGCTCGTCGCTTAGCTCGCCGTAGCCACCACTGACAAGCAGCTCGGCAAAGCCGATGAACGAATAGATCGGCGTCCGAAGCTCGTGCGAGATATTGGCGACAAACTCACTTTTGAATTCGAGCGCCGAGCCAAGCTGCTTGACGACCTCCTGACGCTTCTCGACTTCGTGAAGGAGCGCTTGATACTGACCGGCATTGTTTAGCGCCATAACAGCGCTGACCATTAACAGCGCCGCATAGTCCGCAGTTTCTCGATCGACATCACCGAGGAACACAAGAAAGAGGTCCGAGTCATTGCCTCCGCTCAAGGGCATGAAGTGAAGATCCTTGCTCGAGAACGCCTGTTCTGCGCGCGAGGGGTCTTCGCCCTGCTCGACTGCGGGCTGGGGGGTACGTCTCACGCTCCCATTGATCATGCCGCTGGGGAGGCGTCGCTCCAGAGCGCCAAGGAAAAGTGAGCTTCGACGCTTGGCGGAAGCAATGTTACTCTCTCCTGCTTCAGCACACAGTGTGCCCGTTCCGCGTGACAGGACGGCGCAGTAGCGCACGCCACATACATCGCGCACCGCAACGACCAAGGTTGAAAGAATGGTATCCCGATCTAATGATCTCGACAGCTGTGCCGTGAGCTCTCGAATACGTTGCGTTTCACGTAGTTGCTTCCGAAACTCGACTTTCTCGGAACGCTCCGACCGAACAACCTGTGTGAAGTAGCCATAAAACAACGCGACAACGAAGAAAAACGGAACGCGAAGCAGGAATTCCGGAGCGAGCACGTTGCCCTGGCCTGAGATACTGTTGACTACAAGTAGGTACACGACCGCAACAAGTGACGCACTCCATAGAATCACGTAGAGAGTCTCGCCAACCGCCGCGATCATAATTATCAAGAAGTACAGCAGATATAAGTCGCTGCTCATTTGGCCTGCCAACCAAATACTTCCCGTAATGAGAAAGATATCGACAATCACGAGACAGTGATCGAAGTAGCGAGACGCGAAAAGGGAGTCAGGAAGTGTTGCGAGCAGAATATTGCTGCAAATCAGAAATAGAATCACCGCATGAGGGACTGAAGCATTTTGAGACGGTCGCTCGGTGAACAGGATCAGCGCTGCGCAGGCAATAATCAGGACCCAACGCAGCAGCACAACGAGCGCCTTTTTCGTTTCTCGCCCGGCGAATGGAATGGCTTTGGCTGTAGGCACGAATGTGGCGACGCTCGCGAAGTTCTGCAACGATGTTGATGCTCCGCAGCCGTCCCGAAGGACAACCACGACGGATTGCTATAGATATCGATAGGTTCGCCCTAATTATTGAGCGTTTCGAGCGGTTCCACCTGCAGGCCTCAGGTCGGCGCAAGTACGGGATAGGCCTGCTTAAGAGAAAACCAAAGAGTTACGATACTCTACAGAGACATTCCCTTATCGTGGGAGCGGCGGCGAGCGTCCGACGCTGGCGTGTGCTGAATGGTGCATTCGATGTCTCGGACAGTGGTCCCATAGTGACTACTACACATGAGGCGGCCTTGATTCTCAACGCGCTAATCATAGAATCCGACCGCGGGATGCGCTCGAAGCTGAAGCAGACAACGCATGCTTCGTCCGAATATCGCAGCGCTCACACCTCGGCAAGCCTGCGTGAAGGCATGTCGGTGCTCCAAACGGCAAGAATCCGCTTCGACGTGGTGTTCGTGTCCAACCACTTTGGCTCGAACGAGGTCGCTCTCTTCATTCAGGAAGCCAAGGCCAGCGATCGGGGAGCTGACTGTGCCTACATTGTCATCTTCCGTGGC
>JAGRAW010000297.1 GCA_020434415.1 Bdellovibrionales bacterium | reverse complement strand
CCGATGAATCGGACTCCGGTTGGAAGCTCGCACCCATCTCTGCATCTTTCTGAGTACCTTCCAATCGCAATAAGGTGCCGCCATAAAAAAATGGCGCCAGGCAGAAACTGCCCGGCGCCATCCCACGTCAGATTCCGTGTAGAATCCTACGCCGGCTAGATTTGCTCAGCGTATGCAGCTAACTGGCTGTTTTCAACCAGTACCGCACGAAGTCCGGAACGGACCTGAGCGCTGTCAACGTCTGCAGCAGGGAAGATTCGACCGAAATTTTCTTGTACGGTCTTGGTGAATACTTCCTTGTCACCTTGATTCATATTGAGCAATGAAGCCAACGAATCGAGCGACTCCCCTTCACCCACAGACATGTCACGCGCAAGCTTGTTCATGTTGGAATCGATGTACATCGCGGTCTTCCAGTTGGACTTCACGACGCCATCCTGGGTACAACCGGAGGTTCCGGAAGTGATCCCGAAGGTCTGGTTGCCGGAAGTGCCGTTGGTGGTAACCGCGAGAACTTGCGGTGCGATACCTTCGTTGCCTTCCATCAGTTTGGAACCGAGGCCGCATCCGCCAACGTTCGGTGACGCCAAAGCAACGGTCGGGGCAAGCAGCAGACCGGTCAACACGAGAAAGCGCTTAGTCATAAATGATCCTCAAATAGTAGAGATACAGTTCAGCACAGCAATTAGATAAGGGCGTCATCCGGCTGGCATATCAACGAACTTGCCGCCGAACCCCACCCTCTCCGATACGTGACGCAGTGGCCACCTACGACCATCGCACGTAAGGGTTAGTCGTAGCTGCCGGACGGATTCAGTGTCAAGGAGTTTGGCACGGCTAAATCCCTGATCTAACGCAATGTTCTGCTCTTTTTGGGTAGTTCCGGGAGCGTCCGATACCCCGCGAAACGCAAATCTTTCCTTTCCAACAACGTCTAAGTCACGAATAGTCTACTTTGTGTCACTACAAGTAGTTAGGTGCACGATTAATGCTTCCTGGGTGTCATGCTGGCGAGAGGGTGCCCTGCGCGACTCGCCGAAATATCGAGTTGCAGACCACCCAGACGAATTCATGCACCAATCTAATGCAGCCAAAGTATGACTCGCTTGGAAATAAGCTACCCGTGACGCCGTGAACGAAGACCAACAGCGCTTCTTATCTGCGGAACAAATGAGCCCACAGTCAGATGATAGCGATCGAGCCGCCGCTCCGTCAGAAGAGTCGGCTCGCATCCCATTTTTACGCGATCCTTCGAAACCCCTCGCACTGCGTCTTGGTGTGGTCGCGTTGTTGTTCGCTCTGGCCCTGTATCCGTTTCTACGTCGCACCTCCGGTCCTGTAACTGAGATCCCGCAACGAATCGATAGCGAGAGTTTTCCCTCAGGTCCTTCCGGGCTCGCATCTGGAGGCGCCGGAGTGGATCAGGTGCGAGCCATGACACAGCGCTATCAAATCGACACCGGTCAAAAGACGGGAGAAAGCTTTGAAGAGGATCTTGAAGCTGCCATCGCAGAAGAAGACGCCGCCGTCGCATCTGAGGCGCCGACAGAAGATAAGGAAAGGTCCAAGGAACCTCGAAGCGTCGGACCGCTTTCCCCGGTCCTGTCCGACATCCAGCGACCGATTCAAGCGCTTCGCGACAGCGAAGGTAACGTCTGGCTCGCCCATTTATGGGGCGTCACCTTTTTGAAAGGCGGCTCGGTTGAACAAAGAAAGGATGTCCTTACGCGAGCGATTTATGACCAGGAGTTCAACGACGATCTCCCGCCGATTACCGCCATCGGGATAGACGATCACGGCACGATCTGGCTCGGCCTCGCGAACGGCCAGGTAATGCGCTACGAGCGTTACGAATGGCAAATTGTCGAGGGCTCCAAGGAAACTATCCGGGCAAGCATCACTTCAGTCAAAGCCTTCGGTAAAGATGTGTATTTCGCCAGCAAGGGGCTTTTCAAATGGGATTCCCAATTCCGTCGAATGCTCGCCGATCCGAATTTTCGAGACCGCCGTATTTTCGACTTCTATACACCGACACCAAACCGCCTTCTGATGGGAGGACGTCATGGGTTGTGGGAGTTTCAAGGCATCGAGAACGGCTGGAAGCTTTTATGGGAGCCGTTGAAAAAGGACTACGCGGTATATACGACGCTGACCGAGGAAGCACAGTCGCTGCTCCTAGGAACCGGAAACGGCCTCGTGAGTATTTCCTCCCGTGGCGTGGTCCAAGATCGGGCGCTCCAAAGCGAACAAATCACGGCTTTGCTGCCTGACCCGCAGGGAGGGCACTGGGTCGCCACGCGGAGAGGAGGCTTGAAATACTCCAATGGTGAAGACTGGTTCTTGGTTGGCGCAAAAGAAGGACTCAGTGACTACGTTTCCTTGCTCTATCTCGATGATGCGCAAGAACTTTGGATCGGCTTCGACCAAAAAGGCATTTTCAAAGCGCCGCTCACCAAGCTGAGACAGTGGATGCTCGAACATCCGGACGAGTCCCTGCCCGAGGTCGGACCGCAGGTGTTCGCAAATGCTTGTGATGCCGCGGCTGCTCTGCTGACCGACATCACCTCATCCGGGGACGTCGTGGTGGAAGAAATCGACGGCCAAAAGACGGTCTTCTTATCCGGCAAACAGACCTGTCCGGCGGCGCCAGGCTATCGAAGCCTTGACGGCTCCATAGTGCAACTCAAAGGCTGGAACGTCTTTATTTACCGAGACAAGGAGCGGACCGAAATAACGCTCCCTGAAACAATCCCCGCGGACAAAGCGTCGGTAGTATTCCTCGATTCACGGAACAACGTTTGGCTGGGAACCGAGGGGCAAGGAGTGTTCTTGGTTCGCAGCGAAACCGATATCACCCCCTTTCAGGATGCCAAGGAGCTTCTCGACAATCCGGTCACAACGTTTGCCGAAGATGCGAAGGGAAGGATCTGGATCGGAACCGTGCCGCCCTACGACCAGGCCAATCAGCGATTCAATCACCACAACCTGCACTTGGTCACCTCGGACGGTTGGTACCACTTCGACCCGCGTAACGGCCTGGCCCATATCAGCACGCAAGCACTGCACGTTCGCCGAGACGGCAGCCTGCTGGTGGGAACGCATGCCGGCTTCTCCATAATCGATCCCGATGGAAAGGTGGTCAGCTACGGCCCCAAAGAAGGCCTGAACCCGCATTTTGTAAACTCGTTCGCTGTCGATCGCAAAGATCGGATCTGGATAGCGCATCAGTACTTCGGAGACGGCGTGAGCTGGTTCGACGGCAAAAATTTCTATCGGGTCGATGAGAAGAAGGGACTGTTCAACAATCGTATCGCATCAGTCGCTCATGACCGAAGTAAACGGGTATGGGTCGTCGCCTCGAACGGACAAGTAGGCGTCTATCCCCTGTCTTTCTTCAAGAAGGATCCCTATGTCGAGCCGGTTAAAAACCAACCCCGGCCTCGACCACTTGTCGAGTAAAAGCGCCAGCACGCGAAGGGAGCGCCGTTGGTGCTGAGATACTCTAACGACTCTACCCGGACGCAGCCATAAGGTGCGCCGATTCCTGCGCACGGAGAGTAGCCTGCGCCACCGCGACCGTGGTCATGTTGAAGATTTCATCGACCCCGGCGTGGCGCTGCAGCACGTAGGCGGGTGCATTCAACCCCAAGATAATCGGTCCTACTACGCGAGCGCCGCCAAGACGTTGCAACAGCTTGTACGAGATGTTCCCTGACTGCATGTCGGGAAATATCAACACGTTCGCGGCACCCGAAAGCGTGGAGAAAGAATAATTTTCGCTCAGGATTTCGGGAACAACCGCCGAGTCAGCTTGCATTTCTCCATCGATCTCGAGCCCCGGGGCCTCAGCCCGGACGAGCTCAACGGCTTCACGCACCATTGACGCCGATGAGTGTCTCAGACTACCGAAGTTCGAGAACGACAACATCGCCACTCGCGGCGGGACGTCCATACTTTGAGCGAACTCCGCTGTCATCTTCGCGACATTCGCGAGGCGGCGCGCGGTCATCTCGGTATTGATGGTCGTGTCGGCCAGGAAGAGTATCCGTCCCTGCACTGCCGCGACATACAGGCCGGCGCTATCCTCGTAGCCGGGCCGCAATCCGACGATCTCGAATATCGGGCGCACCATGTCTGTGTAGTATTTGTCCACCCCACAGAGCACCGCGTCGACCTCACCCGCTACCAGCATCATATTGGCGAAACGATGGGGCTCGAGAATCGCATGCTTCGCTTCTGATTCGGTAACGCCTTTGCGATTCCTTAACTCGTAGTAGCGTCTGACGAAGTGATCGTAGCGAGCATCTGTTGCCGGATCGACCACATCCATTGCGTCCAGACTGATCTCCATTCGGGCCGCTTGCTCGCGAATCGCAGTGGCATCGCCAAGCAGCACCGGACGCGCAAGACCTTCCTCGGCAGCCATCTGAGCGGCAGTGAGCACTTTGTGGTTCGTACCCTCAGCAAACGCCACCCGCTTGTGCTGAGACTTGCGCGCCAGAGCGTAATACCCCCGCAACACCCGTCGACCGCGGTTCTGCTTACTCTTGAGCCGCAGGGTATACTCCTCCAAATCGATCGTCTCACGCGCAAGGCCGCAACGCATCGCCGCCTCCGCTACTGCCGGTGCTACGTAGTAGAGCACGCGTGGATCGAACGGCTTAGGAATCAGGTATTCGGGGCCGAAGGCGAAATGGGTCCGTCCGTAGGCCGCTTTGACCGTGTCGGGAACCGGCTCCTTCGCGAGCCGCGCAAGCGCGCGAACCGCTGCCAGCTTCATCTCTTCATTGATCCCCCGAGCACGGACATCGAGCGCACCGCGGAAAATAAAGGGAAACCCGAGCACGTTATTGACCTGGTTCGGAAAGTCGCTTCGCCCGGTGGCCATGATGACATCCGCCCGAGTGCGGGTAGCCAATTCGTAGTCGATCTCGGGATCCGGATTCGCCATGGCAAATACGATCGGGCTATCCGCCATCGACAACAGCATTTCGGGTGTCATCAAGTCTTTGCCGGAAAGTCCGAAGAACACATCAGCGCCACGCAACGCATCCGCGAGGGTCCGCGCGGAGGTCGGCCGGACAAACTCCTGCTTGAACGGATTCATGCCTTCCGCTCGCCCCTCGTAGAGCACTCCTTTCGAGTCCACCATCAGCAGATTCTCCGGGCGAAGTCCGAGCTGGTAGAGCAAACGTACACAGGCGATAGCTGCCGCCCCGGCACCACTGATCACTAGTCGAATGCGACTGATATCCCGGTCAGTCAACTCGAGGGCATTCAGCAACGCGGCCGAAGCGATAATTGCCGTACCGTGCTGATCGTCATGAAAGACAGGAATGTCCAACCGTGCCCGCAGAGCCTCCTCGATAGCGAAGCATTGCGGCGCCGCGATATCCTCCAGGTTGATGCCCCCGAACGTCGGCGCTAATGACGCGACGGTTTCGATGAACTGCTCGGTAGTAGCGCAGCGGAGCTCAAGATCGAAGACGTCGATGTCAGCAAATGTCTTGAACAATACCGCCTTGCCTT
>JAGRAW010000296.1 GCA_020434415.1 Bdellovibrionales bacterium | reverse complement strand
TAGGAATATTCGTCTCTGTCACCATTTTCCGTGTCACCATTTCCCATCACCCGAGGAAGCCGACGATGCATTGGAGACAAGCGCCATTACTTCTTCTCTTCTGCTGTGCTCTGCCGAAGTTGGCTGAGGCTGAAGTGAGCAACTGCGATGGTCGTTGGACGAATCGTCCCTGCGAAGGCACGGTATCCGCAACCCTGGAGGAAGTTGAGCGGGCTCCCCTAGATCCCGCCTCGGCGCGAAGGCGCCGGAAGCAGTCTCTTCTGCATGACCTCCGAATGGCCGCCATCGAAGCTGAACGTTCGCATGGCGTGGTGGTTGCTCTCGGACCTGCCGAGGCGCGCTGTTCCGACCAGGCGACCACGATCGAACAATGCCAAGAAGCGGTCCAGGCAGTTGAGCAGCAGCTCGCGGAGCGATCTTCGGCCTCGCAGCAGCATGCGAAGCAAGAGAAAGCGAGAGGGGGCGACCAAAACAACGTTGCAATCGTCGTGGAAGCTGATACCACCCGTCGCCTCGACTGTCCCTACAGCGTGCGGCGGCATGGCCGTTGTCCGCCCTTTGACGATGATCTCGACGACTACGACGACGGCTTCTTGGGGCCGGATGCTTCGGGAGTACTTACACCTAGATCATCGGCCCGTCCGGTCTTCACTCCCGGCCCCTTTGAGCGCGTCAAGCCTTCGGTAAAGCCGCCTCTACCAGAGCGGCCCTACCACATCCCCCGATAGGAGGAAAGGTTGTCCGATCGCTCCTACAGAGAGGCTACAAGCGCAGCCCTCCTGGGCCTTACCGTAAACGGTTTACTCGGTACAGCGAAGCTTGTCGGAGGAATCTTCGGCAACTCCTTTGCCCTACTTGCCGACGCCGTGAATTCGCTCGGCGATGTCGTAACGTCGCTCGCCATTCTTGTTGCCTTGCGAGTGGCCCAACGTCCTCCCGATACCAATCATCCGTACGGACATATGCGAGCCGAGAGTATCGCGGCATGCAATGTGTCGTTGCTGGTCGTGCTCTCGGCGCTTCTAGTTGGCTGGGAAGCCATAGTTCGCCTGCCTGTTCAGCATCCCATCCCGCCCCGGTGGACCCTCTGGATAGCTGCAATCAACGTAGTGGTAAAAGAGTCGCTATACCATTACAAGATGCGGGTCGGTAGGCGAACCGGGTCGACGGCGCTTCGTGCTGCCGCGTGGGATCATCGAAGTGACGCGCTCAGTGCGTTCGCCGTTCTCGTTGGCCTTATGACAATTCGATTCGGCGGCGAACGACTACTTTGGGCAGACGAGATCGGCTCTCTCGTGGTCGTAGGGATCATCGTCGTATCGGGTTTTCGTCTCTTTCGCGAGAGCGCAAGTGAGCTGATGGATGTGCAAGCTGATGGCAGCTTGGTTGAAAGCATACGCAGCTGCGCGGAACAGGTGGACAACGTAATGCAAATTGAAACGCTCCGGGTTCGGAAGGCCGGATTGGAGTATCTCGTCGACATTCATGTACAGGTGCTACCGACCATGAGTGTTGCAGAGGGACATGCCGTCGGGCATAGCGTGAAAGACCGACTACTGCATGCTTTTCCCGCAATACGGGATGTGTTGGTGCACCTGGAGCCGGCAGCATCGGCAGGTTCTTCGACGGGGTAAATTGCTTGGTATTTCGGTGTATCGGAGGACCTCCGCTCAGCGGGTTGTTTCGCAGTGGTTGTCTCGGTATTGTCTAGGCTTTCGGAGGCCGCTCATCTGACAGTTCGGCGGGAGAGGTGAAAAGCGGCGCACTATTGCGCACTACCGAGCGATTTCTTTAGAGTAGCGACGATTAGGTAACCGAATAAAAGGAGCTTCTATGGCTGACCTGCAAATCAAGACGGGCGTGGTAACCGGAGATGAGGTGACTGCCCTAACCGACTACGCGCAGAAAAAAGGCTTTGCCATGCCTGCGGTAAACGTTATCGGGTCCAGCACAGTCAACGCCGTCTTGGAAACGGCTAGCGCGCTACAGTCGCCGGTTATCATTCAGTTCTCCAATGGCGGCGCTCATTTCAACGCCGGAAAAGGGCTGTCGAATGAGAACCAGCGTGCTGCGGTCGCGGGTGCCGTCGCCGGTGCCTTGCACATCCATGAACTCGCCAAACAGTACGGGGCGACGGTGATCCTCCATACCGATCACTGTGCAAAGAATCTGCTTCCTTGGATCGATGGGATGCTCGATGCCGGTGAGGAGTTCTATCGGACCCACAAGTATCCGTTGTTCAGCTCCCACATGCTCGATCTATCCGAGGAGCCGCTCGAAGAGAACATTGAAATTTCAAGGAAGTACCTTCAGCGCATGAGCAACATCGGGATGACTCTCGAAGTCGAGCTTGGCGTGACCGGCGGAGAAGAAGACGGAGTCGATAACACCGACGTCGACTCGTCAAAGCTTTACACTCAGCCGGAAGAAGTCGCGCAGGTGTATGACGAGCTTTCAAAAATTAGTGATCGCTTTTGGGTTGCGGCAGCATTTGGAAATGTCCACGGTGTGTATAAGCCGGGCAACGTCAAATTGACGCCCAAAATACTTCTGAACTCACAGCAGTACGTGCAGGAGACCTACACAACCGGCGAAAAGCCGATCAAATTTGTCTTTCACGGGGGCTCCGGCTCCTCTCGTGAAGAGATTCGCGAGGCAATTTCCTACGGTGTGATCAAGATGAATATCGACACCGATCAGCAATGGGCCTACTGGTGCGGTGTGCGGGAATACTACGAGGCGAACAAGGGCTATCTGCAAACCCAGATCGGCAATCCTGACGGAGACGACAAGCCGAACAAGAAGAAATACGATCCTCGCGTGTGGGTACGAGCGGCAGAACAGTCATTTATCGATCGGCTCAAAGTCGCCTTTGAGGATCTTAACAACGTAGGCACGCTGCCTCGCTAACCGTTTGCAACCTTCCGGCAGGCGATGCCCGCGCATCGGCGCGGGCATCATCGTGCTACCCGCACTTCGTAGACATAGCTGTCGCCGCCGTCGAATGCCAGTCTTGCATTCGGATCTTTCGCCAATGCCTTGCGGAATCGCTCATGTTTGCGATCGAGAAAAAGCCACCGCGACTCGAAACGACGTGCTAACGCTGCTCCCGGAGTTTCTTTGAGTGAACCGCTGGTGGCGGCTTTCCAAAGCTTGAATCCAACGGGATCTGCCGCGTAGAGGAAGTAGGGGTCGAGGCCGGCGAGGTAACGGTTGTGATGGTTGAAATGGAACAGTCGGGGAAAGTCGTCCCAATCCGCAGTGATCACGAGTTCTCCTGCCGTTGAATGGCGAGCGAGCCACTCTGCGCTGGTCCGATATCGGTTGTACGGCTGCGCATCAGACGCTTCCGATCGGGCGACCTCAACAGACTTCCATGCGAGAAGGGAAAGTAGCAGCAAGCTTGTCACCACCGGGATGACCGACGCTCTTTCGGTGCGCGTTCCCGTCAAAGCGCACTGCTGCAGCATCCATGCGCTGCTCAGTACTGCAAAGACTGGAAACAATTCCACGAATCTTCGTGAGCGGAACGCCATCACGCCCGTAACCAGAGCGAGCAGAAGGAGTGTTCCGACAACAGCATCTAGTCGAGAGCGACAGCGCGATGCCATAGCGACTGCGCCGGCAAGCAGTAGTACCGATGGCCCGAGGTGCACCAAAAAGGCCTTCGCTCCGTAAGGGTACCACTCTCGTCCAACGCGGACTGCGAAGCCTCCAATCTGGAACTTGTCGATCAGGTGGTGGAAGAGAAAAATCACGTTCTGAGGAAAATACGGGTTTACGAGTATCCCGAGAAGCAGACCTGCACCGATAGCGACAAATGCCCGGCGGTCCCATGTTCGCGCCTCGATCCAAAGAGCGGCGGTGTAGCAAGCCAGGAGAATTAGGACCAGAGGAAAGGCGTTGTAGAGCCAAACGTACAGGAAAGTCAGTCCTCCTACGAGGAAATGCCTTTTTCGGAGTAGCGCCCATACAAGAACGAGCAGTAGTGCGAGAGACAGCGACTGGGCGCGCACCATGCTCATCCGATACAGAAATGCGGGTGAAAGCAGAAAAAATGCGACCGATGTATAGATTCGCACGGCAGTCGAGCCTGGCGGTACCAACAATTGAAACGCGACAAAGACCGTTGTCGCGAACAGCACCGCCGCCCACTTTGTGGCTAAAAGACCTCCGAAGTGCACAAACGGAATAAGTGCTACGTGGAACAGAAAGTGATGATCACTAAATCGACTTTCGGAGAGGACGGTGCGTGGTAGCCAAGGAAACGACACGGGCCAAGCGGTGATTGGCGTTTCCAGCATTCGCTCCGCCAGTTTGACGTGATAGTAGGCGTCGGTGCCGATAAAAGCGGGGGTGCCCTGCTGGATATAAGCGAACAGTAGAAACGCGATGCCGGTCAGTAACGCCAGGGTCCATCGAACCGAGGGCTCCCATGCGGCTGAACGGTGTTGTCCCATCAGGTGCTCCCCTTTTGCTCTTGTCGACAGCTATGCCGTATTTTCTTCTTGACGGGCTGACTCCGCCGGCCGGAAGCCTGCCGCTAACCTTCTGTCACTCCGTCCGGCAATTAGCGCGGCGCTGTCGATCGCCCATTCGTGGGCATCTCTTTGGGTACGTGGTGCCGCTACGCTTGCGGGGCGCGTTGTAGTCCCAACAGTCGTAGTTCGGAGTTTTCCGAACGGCGCTCTGCCTGTCGCACCCGTCGACGAACTGCCAGGAGCTCTCGAAACACCTTGTAGATGACCCGGAGGCTTGCTCCCGACTGCTCACCTGTCGTGCGTGGGGCATGGGACACAGGAAGCTCCGTGAAAGAATATCCGAGACTTGCCGCAAATGCCAAAAGCTCTGCGTTGATCAGGGCTCCGTCAGCCGTTAGTTGGATACTCTGCAAGAGGCTCGATGGAAAGACCTTTAATGCGCAATCTACGTCCTTGACCCGCACTCCGAGAGTTGCCGGGACAAACACCCGGGAGAAGACGGTGCCCAGCAGCACGCGAGCGATGTTGTCCGCTCGCTTCTGACGAAAGCCCAATGCCAGACGACGCCTGTCGGCTGCCGCGAGTAGCCGCGGCAAGTCCGCCGGATCGAGTTGGCCATCCCCGTCGATGAAGGAAAAGTAGTGACCCTGTGCAACGGCGAATCCTGAACGAAGTGCGGCACCGTAGCCGAAGTTTTTGGGATGCGAAACTACTCTAATTCGTCCCGCACGTGCGATATCGGCAAGCACGGAGCCGGTACCGTCTGTCGAGCCATCATCGACGACCACGACTTCGAAACCTCCCGATAGACCGGCTAGTGACGCTTCGAGACGCGCGATCAGCGGGCCGACGTTTTCCACCTCGTTGTGAGCTGGGACGATAACGGATAACACCGGCTTTGTTTGAATCGGTTGGCTAGTTTTCATACGGGAATCTCTCTCTGGTGAGCGCTTTTCGTGTCAGCTGCCGGCGTCCGCGAAGCGAGGCTGCGCGGACGCCGGTAAATGTATGCTCGAGACTTTCGTCTCGGAAGTCTTCGTCAGGATACTCTCGGCCTACTGAAGAC
>JAGRAW010000295.1 GCA_020434415.1 Bdellovibrionales bacterium | reverse complement strand
AGAAGCCGTTTCGATACAAGCAATGTGAAGCAGCACGTCGGATTGGGTAGTCTCTGCGACCGCCCATACCGAAAATATTTCGACAAGTGAGAGCAGTTCCCTTTTGGTGTGTGCGCGAAGGCTTCAAGGGTAGGTACCCGGTGGGGCGAGTCGCGATGATTTTCACAGCGGCTCTTGCCGTTGCGTTTGGCAGCGTGCTGGGCGCTGCGACCTCAGCAGGGGCCCAAACACCGCTTCAAGTGGGCGCGGAGTCTGTCGGAACTGACCGGCCCATCATCAGGTCCATCCAAATCGAAGTTCGTGAAATCTTTGATGAGTCCAATTTGGGGTTTTTCTACGATAGCGTGAATAGCCTCAAAGCCTCCACGAAAGAAGAGGTCATTCGCCGTGAGTTGCTACTGAAAGAAGGCGAACCTTTCGACGACTTTCTTTTGGACGAGAGCGAACGCAATTTACGGTCCCTACCTTTTTTGCGGAGGATCTCCATTACGCCGCTCCGAGACGGGCCTTACGTCGACCTCCTCGTCAGTGTTCAGGATACATGGACCCTTTTTCCATTCATTACTCTCTCCTCTGGCGGAGGAACTAGCCGCCAGGCAGTCGGGGTGACCGAGGGAAATTTGCTTGGCTACGGCAAGCGTCTCGAGCTGCTCGTAGCCGACGACGAGGGGCGCGAGAAAATCGAGGGAGTATGGGACGACCGACGACTGTTGGGCACCTACCATAGGCTGACTCTAGGTCAATTTATCCGGTCCGATGGCGAGCGGACCGCTTTCTCCGTCGGTCGGCCGTTTCGGAGTTTGGTTGAGCCCACCGCGTGGTCACTGAATAGCGACTACTTCGATCTGGTCGGTCGGCTATTCGAAGCCGGGGACGAGCGCTACATTTTTCGGCAGCGCCATACATCGGTCGCCGGTGGCTACACGATCTCGAAAGGCGATCCGGAGGAGCTGCTGCGGCGCTACACGTTCGGCTACGAGTACTTGGACGATGATTTCTCGCAGGCTGACGAGCAAGACTTCGAGGATATCAACCTCGATCCTGCTTCGGTTACCCAGGATCCATCCCTGCTCGCCGACGACCGTCAGTTCAGTGGCCCGTTCGTCGCCTACCAACAGATAGAGCCTGATTTTCTATCGATCAATTTTGTCGATCGGTTCGAGCGGGTGGAGGACTTCAATCTCGGTAACGAATTGAACCTCCGTCTAAACGCGGCGCCGGATCTTTTCGGGTCACGACGGGATACCTGGCTGGTACGGGCGTCGGACAGCGACGGATGGCGAATCACTCCCACCTCGTTCATTCGAGGGGAGGTTGCCGTTTCATCACGGTATCAGAGCGGCGGCTTTGACAACTCGCTGATCGAGGGCGTCGTAAAGTACTACAACATATTAGGAGCCAAGTTCATCGGCGACACCTACATCGGTAAGCACACCATCGCGTCGTCGCTGTCGGTCGATTGGGGGGAGGATCTCGATCGGGACGTGGAACTACTGTTAGGTGCTCGAGACGGGCTTCGCGGCTATCAGGACAGAACCTTTACCGGTGATCAGCGCCTTGTGCTGAATCTCGAAGATCGTTTTCACCTGGTGGAGGACGTCTACAAGCTGGTGAGTATCGGCGGTGCCTTTTTCCTCGATGCGGGAGGGACCAGCAGAAGTGGCCTCGCCGATATCGTGAAGGACAACCTGTACGCGGACGTGGGGTTCGGTCTGCGATTTGCGCTGACTCGATCTTCCGGCGGTGCGGTTGTAAGAATTGATTTCGCTTTTCCGCTCCGCGACGGCCCCGATGGCAGCGGCGTGGGCGAGCCGCGTATTCTGTTCACCAGCGGGACATTGTTTGGGGCGCGCCTACCGTCTGAACGGCTTTCCTCACAAGCAGAGGCCGTCTCCGCCGGCTTTATCCCGTAACTGTGTAAAATCCTTGCAGATTGTTTCGAAGCTGCTGATTGTGCGCGAGGACTGTACTCGGTTCCAGGGCCGGCGAAAATTGCGGAGCGGATTTAATCATTTGGCGCTGTAGTGTAGACGTAGAGCAGTCTGGACGGTGGCAATGACTCGAACATATCCCGATAGAACTCGGGATAGCATTTTGGAGCCTGACGTTTTCACGGTTTGGGACAACATCTCAGCCGGAGTCAAAAGAGGGATACCTGAGCATGAAAAGTTTTAACGGAATCGCCAATGCGCCGACACCGGTCGGTCCGTATAGCCAGGCGACTGAAGCGAATGGGCTATTATTCTTAGCCGGTCAAGTAGGGCTCGAGCCTCAGACCGGTGCTTTGGTGCCGGGAGGAGTGCGAGAGCAGACAGAGCAGGTGCTCAAGAATCTGGACGCCGTGCTACGTGGCGCCGGAAGCGCACCGGAGCGTATACTGCTGACGACCATTTTTTTGGCTGATATGGCCGACTTCCCCACGGTAAATGAAGTCTACGGGCACTTCGTGAGCAGTGATGCGCCACCCGCGCGGCAGACCGTTGCGGTGAAGCAATTGCCGTTGGGGGCTTTGGTGGAAATTTCTGTGATTGCAGCAGCGATAGGAGCGTAATGAGGGATCTCGAGCAACTGCGGCAACAAATCGACGCCCTCGACGACGAGATTGTTGCCAAATTGGAACGGCGCGCCGAACTGGTTCTTGAAGTAAAGAAGGCAAAGCAAAAGGACAATATCGATGTCTACTCCCCGGCACGCGAACGGCAGATCCTGGATCGTATCGCGAAGCTTGCTGCCGGCGGCCCGTTCCCGGCCCAGCCGCTGGAACGAATTTTCATCAACATCATCAGTGCAACCCGCTCTCTGATTGGGGAGTTGGCTGTCAGCTATGTGGGGCCGCAAGGATCGCTTGGCGGCGAAGCGGCAATCAAGCAGTTCGGCGAGGCAATCGATCATGTGCCCGCCGGTTCGCTTGAAGAAGTGTTTGCCAAGGTCGAGCGAGGGGATGCGCAGTATGGCGTCGTTCCGGCACGCACCAGTGCCACAGGGTTGGTAACCAAGACCTTCGATTTGCTGATGCAATCAAATCTGGTCATCATCGCCGAAATCGAGGTGAAAGAGCGCCTCTGTTTGTATACGAGAGGCTCCGGTCTGGGCGAGGTCCAGCGTATTTTCTCCGACGTTCATTCGTTCGCTCGCGCTGAAGAATGGCTGAAGAGCAATGTGCCGGCTGCCGAACGGGTAGTCGAATCAAGCCTGTCGGGTGCGTTGCGAAAGCTGGACAAGCATCCGGAGAGTGCTCTGCTGTGGCTCGAGTCTTTGTCTGGCCGCCATGACCTTCACCCTGTCGCGAGCGGTATAGAAGGCGACCTCGGCGCAGAAACCCGCTTCGTGGTGCTCGGCAGCAAGTCGCCGAGTTCCACCGGAAAGGACAAGACTTCGCTGTTGTGCTCGGTGCCGGAGCGAGCGGGAGCCCTGCGGGAGATCCTCCAGCCGTTTTCCGTGCGCGGCGTAACGCTGTTGCGTATTGAATCCCGTTCGATGCGCAACCGTGCTTGGGAATACGTGTTCTTTATCGATGTCGCCGGTCACGAAGAAGACCCCAAAATAGGGGACGCAATCCGGGATCTACGCAATCTTAGCTCATACCTCAAAGTGCTCGGAAGTTATCCGATGGTGTGCCAGTCATGAAGAAGCCAGTGCCGTTGCAAGGTGCGGTGACCGTTCCTGCGGATAAATCGATCTCACATCGATCTATCTTGTTCTCCGCCTGCGCGAATGGTGAAAGCCACGTGCGTGCGTCCTTGATGGGGCGAGACAACCTGGCAAGTATCCGCATCATGCGTCAGTTGGGAGTCCGCTTCGAGGGTGAGTTCAACGCTCAAGCGCTAGCGATGGCCGAAGAGGAGGGTATTGCCGGATTTACAGAATCCGGCGACGCGCTCTGTCGCTTGCGGATTTTCGGCGAGGGGTTCGAAGGGTTGCGAATGCCTACCGCAGCGCTTGACTGCGGCAATTCCGGGACTACCGCAAGGCTTCTTACCGGTTTGCTCGCCGGCTGCGAATTCAGTGCGACTTTGACGGGGGATCACAGCCTGGTGAAACGACCCTTCCGTCGTGTGACCGAGCCGCTGTCGCAGATGGGCGCCTCATTCTCAGGCGACATGCTGCCTCTGACCATGACCGGCGGTGCACTTAAGGGAATCGAGTACCTTTCCCCGAAGGCCAGCGCTCAAGTCAAAAGCGCAATTCTGTTGGCCGGACTTCGTGCGCAGGGAGCCGTTTCGGTCAGCGAGTCGGTGCAATCGCGCGATCATACGGAACGAATGCTGACTGCAATGGGGTGCGCTGTGCGCGGCGAGGAGACGCCGAACGGACGTTGGTTGGTCTCCCTTCCCACAGAGGCGGAGCGGCTGCCGCTTCGTCCGTTGGACTTCGAGGTGCCGGGCGATTTCTCTGCTGCGGCATTCCCCCTGGTCGCGGCTGCAGTTACCCCCGGTTCGGAAGTCGAAATCCTTGGCGTGGGCTTCAATCCCACGCGCATCGGCCTTTATCACATCCTTCGTCGCATGGGGGCGGACATCGAAGCCATGAACGCGCGTGTGGTCGGCGGAGAAGAAGTTGTCGACTTGCGGGTTCGCTATTCGCGTCTGCACGGGGTCGAGGTGACCGCTGATGATGTGGTCTTGGCGATCGACGAAATACCAATCCTTGCCGTCGCTGCGGCCTTCGCGGATGGAGAAACGCTGATCGCCGGAGCGGAGGAACTTCGGGTGAAGGAAAGTGACCGATTGGCTATGACAGCCCAAGTGTTACAAAGCTTCGGCGCGACTGTCTCGGAAACCCCGGACGGTCTTCGAATATCCGGTAAGCCGGGGCTTCGGGCGCAGGCGCCGTCGGAAAAGGTGGCGTGGAGGACGAGCGGCGACCATCGAATCGCAATGTCGGGAGCGGTCCTGCAGTATGCGGCGTGTGGCAGTCTCAACCTTTCCGATCAATCCGCTGTGGAAACCTCCTTTCCGGGCTTTTTGCAGTGCTTTGAAGCTCTTCTCCCGCAAAGTCGAGTGCGATAAGACCGATGCACCGTATAATCGTGACGATTGACGGTCCCGCCGGCTCCGGCAAGTCGACAGTGGCGCGTAAACTTGCTAATAAGCTGGCGTTTATTCATCTGAATTCCGGTGCGCTTTTTCGGGCGGTTGGTGTGCTTGCCCGTCGGGAAGGCATCGCCCTGGACGATGATGACCAGGTAAGTGCGCTCGCGCGTCGAACGCGCTTCGAGTTTCGTCTCGTTGACACCAGTGTTTCGGATCGGGACACCAGTGCTCCGGACGGCGAACGTCGGACGCAGTTGATGGTCGACGGTCGCTCCATGGATAGCGACTTGTTTTCCGTGGAGGGCGGACATGCCGCGAGTCAAGTCGCACTCTTGCCTCAGGTGCGCGCGGTACTCGATGGAGTGCAGCGCGACGCAGCTCATGGACAGTCGGTGGTGCTGGAAGGGAGAGACGCGGGAACGATCGTGTTCCCGGATGCAGATTGCAAGTTCTTCCTTGACGCGGCGTTGGAGGTAAGAGCGCGTCGACGGTTCGAGGAGCTTGAGCGTTCCGGTG
>JAGRAW010000294.1 GCA_020434415.1 Bdellovibrionales bacterium | reverse complement strand
ACCCTGCTGCGAGAATGCAACCGGGAACGAATCCATAGACGGCAAAAAACTCATAGTGGGCCAGGTCCGCTTGCCACTGCTGGCTCAAAATGCCCAAAACTCCGTACAGCGACATACGGGCGACGGTAGACATCGCGCGGATCACCACTGGTACGGGCGCTGTCAGCGACTGATAGGATTCGCAGTGTCCCAGCGCCGCTGCGAATGCGAGCGAGACTGTCATGCCAAGATGACCCGTGAGGTGTAGAAGTCCGAATAACAGCGCGACTTGCGCGGCAGCGATACTCCATCGTAAGTAGGAACGCCACACGACATCGGGACGCGTTTCGACTTCCGTTGCAAAGTGCACGAGTGCCACCGAGGCACTGATGATGCTGAAGGGAATGAGGTGATCCAAGACTATTCCACCGCCAACCCACGCGCCCACAACTAGCGGCGCGTACAACACTAGCCGCACCAGTCCTGCGCCTTCATCGTCGAACAACAGTCGTTTGAAAGACCGCTTTTCCAGCTTTTCTTTTGGCGCAGAGGTCGACTCGGGCAAGCTGTGGACGCTCTGCTGCTCAATACCGCGCGGCTCTGAAGAGCGCCGCCGCTTCCGCGCCTTTGTTTCGTTTTTCCGTCGATGCTTGGAACGAGGCATAGCACTCCCGCGGCTGAAATCATGTAGACGAGTCAGAGTTCAGTAGGGCTCCCGTAGATAGAAGTCTCCACTTCTTTGACCATGTCGTCACTAGCAGACCGGTCCGAATCGACGCTACTGTACCAAACGAACACTCAACCGGCATACTGCGCTGTTCGCCTGTCTCAGGGTTATTTCTCGGACCTGCAATCTCGCTTCGTAAGGAAGGTCGGACCTTCAGGGACTTTATCTGAGGCATCTGCTATACTTCGTCCGCCTCCTCTGGTTCTGCTCTTAAAATCCAGTCAATCTGTGTAGTTGTCCGCCTTGTTTCTATTTCTGTTTCTTCTGCCTTGTTTCCGCTTCTGGTCCTTGAGCGATGGGTTTCTGACTATTGAACCATCTTGGCTTTTTGCCTCGCGAGCCGTTTTGATTGCGTTCTGCATGCCATCAAATCGGCACGTGCGGTCTTCAAAGGGCGTTGGATGTTCAACCCGCCGAGGACACGGGTCGGCAAGCTCACTGTTTTATAAAGGTAGTATTCATGGTTCAGGTCCCTCCAGAGATCCGGATTCGACTTCCGCAGTCGATTGTCAGTTTCAACGAACGCTATGCCGGAAGTGTAGTAGAGGGTGTCGAGCAGCAAATGCGGCTCTGCATCCAAAGCGCAGTCGCCCATATTCAGTCGCCTGGTTGCGGCCCATTTTGGGCGATGATCGTTGAGCGCGAAACTGACCGCATTCTTTGCGGCGCGGGAAACTTTGTCGTTGGCGGCAAGCAGAGCTGGATGCATGGGGAGCGCCTCGCGTTCTCTCTCGGCCAAACCGTCGTCAATAACTTCGTGTTCCCGTATGGCCGGTATCGGCTCGTCACTACTGCGGCGATGTGCATCGCTTGCTACGGAGAGTCACTCACCAGCGGAATCGCTGAGATAGTGGCCGCAGCTCGTGGCGAAGACGTCGAGCGCGAAACTCCGTTTAAGGAAGGGCGCCTTCCCCAAGATTGGCAGGGGGAGCTGAAGCGCCGAGGCATTCTCTACCGCCCGGACGTGCTTCGGGATGAATCCTTGGTTCCCCTCCGGCAGTATTCGACTTCGGGTGGGATTTCCTACTTCAATGCCGGACCTCAGACGTGATTTCGGCGAGACACACGGATGTTTTGCGTTCAGAAGGTTGCGAGGCATATTCGAGCATCGGAGCTTTGCTCCGATGCTTCGTCCTTCTCTTCGAGCGGTTGGCACCAACTCGCCCACCCGGTCGAAAACTGCTACTGTCCTGCTCCGTTATACAAGAAACGCGAGAGGAACCGCAGAGGCGCAGCGTGAGCCAAGAAGTACAGAGTATGTTTGACTCCATTGCCGGTCGCTACGACTGCGCGAATGATCTGCTCAGTTTCGGTATTCACCGCCTGTGGCGTCGAGCAGCGATTCGACGGGCAGGCATCTCGACCGGCCAGACCGTTGTCGACCTTTGTAGCGGCACCGGCGATCTTGCGTTTGCAGCGGCACGCGCGGTAGGCCCCGGAGGAACGGTCATCGGCATCGACTTCGTTCATCGCATGTTGGTGTTGGCGGACCGTAAGCGAAACGCTTCGTCTTTTACTCGCGGCGTCTATTTTTGCCAAGGCGATGCCCTGCAACTTCCGGTGCCAAGCAACTTCGCCGACGTCGTGACCGTGTCATTCGGAATCCGTAACGTCGATGACCCGGTCGCGGGTGTGCGGGAAATGCTTCGCGTTGTGCGCCCCGGCGGCACCATCATGGTCCTAGAATTTGGCCAACCTCAGGCTTTCGGATTTGGGCAGGCGTATCATCTCTACAGCCGCTATGTAATGCCAATCGTGGGTAAGATCGTTACAGGAAATCGCCACGCATACGAGTACCTTCCCGAGACTTCCCGCCGTTTTCCGGCTGGTGACGCTTTCGTTTCACTCTGCCGGGACGCAGGATGCATCCACGTACAAGACATTCCGTTGCTCTCCGGAGTCGCGCATATTTATCTCGGCCGCAAGCCGGCGTAGCTCACGCTAGGCCGCTCAGCCTGGACTTCTGAAGAGGGTCTGGGAGTTCAACACGCGATGAACTGCGCGAAGGCAGGTTTTCCGAAACAATCGGTGCGGATCGTGCTATTGTAAGTGCATGGAGAATCGAGCGTGAATCGGACGTCAACCGGCGTCCGACTTTTGTTGGTTATTGGTGCGGTGGTTGCGGCTATCTTACTGTTGCGCTCTCGGCTGCCGTAGCTTGCTGAAAAGAGCTTTCTCCGCAGCCTGATAGTTTGGCGACAGACTTTGGTGATAGAAGCTCCGGTTCCCGTGTCGTCACTGCGTCTGTTCATCCTTTCCCGACTGCAACAGAAAGCGTGCAAAGCTTCGCATCACCCACAGGTGTACTACCGCTTGTGTCCGAATATAAAGAAACCACGGTAGTGTCGGTTTGAAGTCATGGAGCGCGGCGAGGAGCATTTTCCGGTCCAGAGTCTCTCGGAATTCCAGTCGTGCTCTTCGTTCAGGCCTCGCAAGCATCCCGCCTCTGATATAAAAAAGCTGCCGCGAGGCTGAGCTTCGCTCTCCCGAACGCTCAATTACGAGCAACGGGCGTGCGATTCCCGGCAGACGAAAGAAACAGCGGTCTCCGCTGACGGTTACCCGAATAATCGGACGGAGGTGCTTTGGCACCCACGTCATGTAGAGTTGGGCGACCTGCTCGGCGTCGAGATGCTGCGGCAGGGGTAATCGTTGCACAGAGCGAACTGTTTGGCTGCGTCGCTCATCATCGGGCAATTGAAATGCACGAGGAGCTGAGGGCCTGCGTTCAGCAGTGGCACGCATGAGGGCTTCACGTACCGAAGCATAGCGGTGTCCCGGCAGCACTAGGCGCTGCTCAGCCTGCGACACCATCTCGTGACGAAGGCTTTCGATGAGCGGAGCAATCAAGTTCTTCGGCGCTCCCGTAACCAAGGTGACCCATAGCCGTGACAGTCGCGGCGTGAAGAAGGGCACATTCCAGAGCCGCCTACGCAGTCCCAACACGTCGGCGGTCATCAGCATCAGCTCATGATAGGTGACGGCCTCCGGCCCGGCGACATCATAAACTCGGTGATAGTGCTCTGCATTTCCCAGAACGAAGCGAATCGCTTGCACCACGTCGTCCAGGGCGACCGGTTGGCTTTTGACCTGCGTCCAGGCTGGGCAGATCATCCAAGGTAAGCGCTCGACAAGACGCTGCACGATGCTAAACGACGATCCGCCGGGACCTAGCACCATGGCGGCTCGAAGGGTGGTGACCGGAACACCGTACGAAGCCAGCGCCTGCTCCACTTCCTGCCGACTGGCAAGATGCGGCGACAAAGTCTCCCCCTGCGGGAGAATGCCGCCCAGATACACGATGTGGCGCACCCCTGCATCTCGCGCAGCTCTGGCGAAGTTATCGGCCACGAGTAAATCAAGGTCGGCAAATGAGGCTTGGGTCAACTCGGCGGACGGGAGCATCGAATGGACCAAGTAGACCGCGCATTCGGCACCTTCCAGCGCCCGCTCGGTTTCGAGCAGGGAGAAGAGATCGCATTGACGCCATTCAAGACCACGGCCGCGGTCAATCGTCGACACACGGGACCTCCCGCGGGTCAAGGCAAGTACATGATGCTCACCGGCCAGAGCTGCAATAAGTTCGCGCCCGACGAAGCCGGCGGCACCGGCAACCGCGATTTTTGCCATGCCGCGTCTCCACGAACCCGATAATGGCCTATCCGTTATTTTGGAGACGACGGGCCGCCCACGGCCTTACACCTACAAAGTCAATACGCAGCGATGGGCGCCAATTCTAGTTATGAGTGATGTCGATGCGAGCGCCTGGCTCCAATACACGCTCGATATTGTCCGTGATCTCTTTCAAGTAGGAGGTACAATCGAGCATCGTCCAGGACTCGAGCGTCAGACCATGATCGCAGAGTTTGGCGAGCATCGGTTCGAAAGGCACTTCACCAAGCTGGGCGATGCGTAGCGCAACCGAATGTCCGGTCGGAAACAGGGGCCGAATCTCACCACTTTCAGGGCAGAGATAGCCCTTCATGTTTTCGACATAGCCAAGAATCCGGGCCTTCGCCCGTTCAACTGCGGCGATGCTCCGCAGCACAACTTCACCCGAGACATCGCTGGGAATTGTCACCAGGACCACATTCAAGCGAGGTCCAAAGCAGGACGCAAACTCATACGTCGGCTCCGGACCCGGCGGCAGATCGACGATCAGATAATCCACATCGTTCCAGATAGCGCCGCCAACCGCATTCGCAAGTTCCGCTATCGCACTAGCCGCCTTTGACGATCCGTCGGAGTGTACCTCGGAGGACTGATCAGAACGGTGAGGTGCGCGGTGTTGATGAAAAGTCGCTCGAGCGCGACCGCACAGAGAGACAACACCAATCCCGTCTTCCGTGCGCGGCACAAGCACTGCAGCTTTCGCAGGCGAATAACCGGCTTCATGTAGCCCGGCGATACGCGCGATACTCAGCCCGTTCGGATCCGCGTCAAGCACTGCGACTTTTTTACCGGCGGCACAAAATGAAAGTGCCAACTGCATCGTCACCGTGCTCTTCCCGACACCGCCCTTGCCGGAAGCCACTGCGACTATGTGCCGCACGCCGGAAAAATGCTCCAGAAGAGCTCTTCCGGCACTGCGATCCGCCGTGCCGTAGGCGAACGGCACTGGCCCGCCATGCCCCGGGTTTCCGGCAGTCAGTTTACCGCCACGCGATTGAAAAACTATCTTCATCAGCGTCAGAAGATGGTTGCATCCACCACTAAGCACACAAAAAACAGCGAAAGGTACACAAGCGAGAAGCTGAATACATCCCAGGCCTTCGCAACTCGCTCCTCGGCACCTTGCTCCCCAAGCTGCTTCAGCTCCCACGTCTTGAGCGCGAAAGTGACTCCAAGCCCGACCATGCAAATCA
>JAGRAW010000293.1 GCA_020434415.1 Bdellovibrionales bacterium | reverse complement strand
CGAGTCGTTCACCGACTCTCGAATGAATTCTCCTTCCACGGCATCTCGATGTTTCGTTCCCCCCAGTATCCGTTTCCGACCCAGTACTCCTTTTCGACCGATTACCCATTTTCGACGGGCGAATGGTATCAAGCTGAATCAGCGCAAAGCGACTATTTCGGTGGCTCACTCAGCAGCGCTTTGATCATCCAGTTCCGAATGCTCATCGCTGGAGCGGTGTTCGAGCTGCAGATACTTGAGCGCTATTACGCTCAGCGAAGCCACAGGAATCGCACATTACGCCTTAGCGTAATGCGCTTGGCCAGTCGTATGGAACGGTATTCCATTTTGTTTCCTTAGTGAAGCTCGGTACAGGTTCTTTTCCGTCCGCGCTTCCTCTTACGGTAAACTAAAACAGCTAGTCGGTAACGGAATTCCCCTGTGCCCCACCCCGAGGAAAGCGAAAGAGGTTGCATGGCGAACCCCCTGACTTTCAGCTACTCTCCTGGTGGTCGGGCCACAACCGTAGCCCCAAAACAGGAGATGCTATGACTAGAACACTTCTTCCACGAACACGCGCGGCGCTCTTGCTACTGCTCCTTGCCGCAGTACCCACCTCCGTAGTCCAGGCTGCCGAGAAGCCCGACGTTCGTCTGGTGAATAAAACGATCCATCCCGGGCAAACCGAGAAGGTAGAACTTCACGACAAGAGCATTTCTCGGATTGATGTTGTCTGCCGCCGTGAAGGGAATAATACCGAGACGCAGCTTAATGTCGGCTTGGAAGATTCGCCTCCGTTCGGTCCTCAGCAAGTTGATCAGAATGTAAATCACGTCATTCGCTGGCAGCCGGGGAATCTCAACCCGCGAGGCAGAGAGCTCCTGGTGAGCACCATCAATGGCCCGGTCTTCGTCGAATCAGTGCACGTCGTATACGATCGTTAGCGACCTGCTCGGGCCAAGCCCGTCGCCCGGTCTCGCAGGCTGCTACGTGAGTTTTGCAGCGAAGTGATAGACCGGGCGCTTAAAAGCCAAGTAAAGAGTCAATCCACCGATCTAACCAAAACGAATAGATCGGTTCAATCGCCTGCCCGGGCCGCAATCTCCGCATCGCCGAACGGGAGCTTCCTCCGCCGAGGAAGTCACCGGTCGCAGCGCCGGCGTTGTTCGCCGCCCGCAAGGAAGCTTGTCGGTGGGAGGGATAACAGCCCGCGGCAACACAATTTCCCGCACACCCTTGAAGAGCGCCCGTTGACCATCCCAGAACGAACATCATCAGCAGTATTCGAGGCAGACGAGCCATAGATCACCTTGAAGGTATTATGGCTGATCTGCCGCGTCTGAGTCACCTTATCGACGAAACTCTACTCGATTACAGCCATTTGCAATGGTAATAGAGGTACCGCCGGTAATGATCGGAATCGCTTGCCCGCTCGCGTCGAAAAACTGGAGCACGATGTTGTTTCCGTAGGCGCACCCCGGGCGGGACCCGCGAGCAGTCGTTCCACGACCATTGCTAGGGCCCTGATTCCGAAGCGTTTCCTGGACCGCGCCAGTGACGACCACTCGAACGTCGGTGGGATTCACCAGCACCGCGACATTCCCGTTCGACTCGGAAACCGGCTTCCAGAGGAAATCTCTGATAATACCCTGCACATAATTTCCGCCTTCTTCTCCACTCTCGCCATGGTCAGGCGCTGGTGCCGGCGCCGGGGGCTCAGGTGGAGCGATCGCCTCTATCTCGGAATAGCACCCCGTAAGCAATTCACCGCCGCATGCATCACGTTCCGCGGTGAGCGCATAGCCGTTGGCTAGCAGCTCTTCGTTGATGCTCTCCCCGTCCATCGAATATAGCTGGCCTGCGACGCCGCTTCCTCCGTCGGGAACAGCAACAGCGCAGTCCTGACTTTCCGTCACCAGATACGCTCCGCCACTCGCAGCGTTGATTATGAAATTCATTCCAAGCTCGAGTCTTGTCGCCGAAATGCCTTCTGAAGTCAGACCGTGCAGTTTCACGAGTTGAGAGTTTCCGGCCTCGACCCCCAACAATCGAGTAACGACGACGAGGTCGGTGCTGACAGGTTCGACTCGAACAACTTCGGCTGTGAGGGCAGGATTCTCGACTGCCCCCTCTCTGACAGCTCCGCAGGCGGAAGTCAGTGACACCTCTTGCACGTCGAGCTCGATTGCCGTCGGCTGCCTCGGCGTGACGCCGATGGTGCTGTAGCATTGACTCAGTTCATTCCCCATGCACGAATCGGATCCGCTTGGAACGACCGAGCCTTCCATGAGCATTCGCTCATTCATGCTTTCTCCGCCGAGCGAGTAGAGCTGTCCCAGCATTCCCGCGCCGCCACCGGGAAATGTCACGTCACATCCCTCACCCGATGAGAGAAAAAATGCCCCTGTTGCAAGTTCGCGTTCGAGAACGTCGATGCCGTTCAACACTCTCAGTGTCGCAACACCATCAGAGGTGACGCCATGCAGCTTGATCAGCTGTTGTTGCCCGGCCAATTCACCGTCCGTGCGGGTAATAATGACGGCATCGGAATTCAGCACCTGAACTGTGACCGGCTCTAGCTCACCCGCAGGTAACGCGACGATCGCCTCGTCTTCATACACCCCACAAAGCGATGAGACTCTCGGCGTCGCTTGATCGATCCGTTCATTATCCGCCTCCCCGCTGTCGGATCCTGAACCACCGCCACACGCCGCAATTGTCGTCAGCAACAAAAGCGTGCCGAGGGTACGAACACAGAAAAGTATTGAATGCTTGCCCACTACAGAGTCTCCTTATCCATACGTCACGCAGGTAGAATAACGGAGAAGTGAAGTAAGTACAACCGAAATGAAACACTTCAAAAGGCGCTTAGCCTCACACTGAGGTGAGGGTGGAAAGCCCTCCTACTCTTCAGCAGTCAGCACGAGCTGTTTTACGACGCGTTCTCCCGGCTCTACTTCAACTTCCATCTCGGCTGTTTCCTTCGAGCCGGGGATTCGAACTATCGCCGTATACCTACCGGGCAGCATGCGATACTCCGGCGTCGCTCCGCCACCATATTTGACCAACGTGGGCTTCCGAAGTGGATCGGCCTCAATCGTTCGCACCTCCCAGGAAGCCCTGTTCAGTGGCGCACCTCCCTCAGCCGAGACAACCTCGAGTTTGAGAAGCCCTTCTTGTGGGAACGGAACCTGGATATCATTGACCTTGCCCGCCAGGACCTCGACATCCTGTTTCACCTCCGCCATGCCGCTCTTCGACTTTGCCGTCACCTGGTAGCGACCGGGAAGTAGTTGATAGTCGGGGGTATTTCCTCCGCCATACGTTACCAATTCGGGCTTACGAAGCGGATCGCTTTCGATGGTTCGGACCTCCCAGGAAATGTCTTCGAGCGGAGCACTGCCTGCTTCAGTCACCGCAGCAAGCTTCAATACCCCTTCCTTCGGTAGCACTACCTCTTCGGTATTCAGTACCCCCGGTCGCACCTCCACTTCCTTTTCCGCAGTAGCCTTGCCGCCCAACGATTTCGCTTTCGCCTGATACCGCCCCGGCAGAAGCTTATATTGCGGCTTCGCCCCACCACCGTAGCTCAACAACTTCGGCTGTTTCAGTGGATCCGTTTCGATTGTCCGCACCTCCCAAGCGACGCGTTCAAGCGACTCACCCCCGGCCTCGTGCACCGCGTGTAACTGCAGCACTCCCTCTTCAGCCAGCAGGATTTCGAATCGATGCTCTCCATCGAGCGTCACCTCGATTTCTTGCTCAGCCTTCGCTTTCCCTGCCTGCGATTGGACCTTCGCAAGAAACTTCCCGGGCGGAACGGTATACACCGGTGTCGCGCCG
The DNA here is from genome assembly GCA_020434415.1 of Bdellovibrionales bacterium. Classification (GTDB taxonomy): domain Bacteria; phylum Bdellovibrionota_C; class UBA2361; order SZUA-149; family SZUA-149; genus JAGRAW01. The sequence goes on along the minus strand of JAGRAW010000293.1, from coordinate 1,753 downwards.
CCGCCGTAGCGATACTTGAAGGTCTTCGCAAGTTGGCTGTCCTTGTCGGCGGGATGCAACTGCCAGCTCACTTCCTCCAGCGGCTCACCCCCCGGCTCCGTTACCGCAACCAGAGTGACAGGAACCTCTTGGGCAATGACCACTTCAACTCGATTCGCAGCACCTTCGACGACTTCGAACTCCGTTGTCGCGGACGCAGAACCCTTCGTCTTCTTCGCCGTCGCAGCATACCTCCCGGGACTAAGTCGATAGCGAGGCGTCGCACCGCCGCCATATTTTACTGTCGTACCCCCATCACCGACGGTCTGCACCGTCCAGGAAACGCCATCAACCGGCTCACCGCCCGGTTCGTATACGGCAACCAACTCGACGCCTGATTCGACTTTGGCAACTTCATTCACCGCCTCAGCGAGCGACTTCTTCAGAGAATCTGCATCGGACGCACCAAGAAATTTGCCGCCGGTATTCTCGGCAATGCACTTCAATTGCGCGATCTCCTGCTCCTTACTCACATCGAACCCGATAACGTGCGCCGTAAAATCGACCCCTTGATCCTCAAGAGCCTTCGCCACCGCGCAAGGATCCCGGTCACAGGTCTCAATCCCATCGCTGACGAGGACCACAGTCGCTCGATCTTCCGTATAGCGAAGCGCATCCGCGGCTCGGCTTACAGCCTCCGTCAGCGGTGTTTTGCCCTTGGCGCTCAGCCCCTCAACCGCCTTGAGAAACGACGGCTTATCCAGCGGCGCCGGCGGGACAAGCAGATCGATGTCGGCACAGTCGGCTTTCCGACGATGGCCATAGACCGAAAGGCCGAGGTCGACGTCGGGGTTCCAGTCCTCGACAAGACTCTTCACGACGCTCTTTGCAATCGCGATCTTGGGTTCACCCTTGATCTGACCCCACATACTGCCCGAGGCATCGAGCACGACGATGACCTTATCGCGCTCGGTCGGCTCGGCTCCTGCAGGTGCAGCAAATTGAGTAATCACGGTGCTTGCGACGGCAAGCATGGCGATGGCGCTAATTAGTTTATGTTTCACTGAAAAATCTCGCTGTAGCTTTGGCATTACCGGCACGCTGCCTGCATCTTCTAGAACGGTCGTAGCGCACAATCTTCGCAAGAGGCAACCCAAGTGCGACCGCAAAAGGTGCATAGACGATGAGCCACGCTTGGGCCTCGCTAGCTGTGTCGAACCAGCTCCACTAAAGCATTCTTGACAATTCCGATCGGAGTGCTATTTTCTCCGCCTTCTTGAGTGGATAGACGCCACAAGCGTCTTCAAAGACGCCTTCCCCCGAAGCATCTTCGCGGAGCAAAGAGCTACATATACTGGGTAGACGGATTCATCCGCACCGCCTTCCGGCGACGAAAGCTGGCTTCCGGCACCACAGGCTGGAAGGAGGTGCAGATACTCTTTTGGTTTTCAGTCTGTGGGATGCCCCACGACACGCGGCTGTCTTTCGGCGTGGCACTTGCGGCCCCGTCGGAAGGCAGTCGTCTGTCGACGGTGTTTTTCCGGCCACAATGGATATGGTCGGCGCCGTCTGTCGGAGCTGTCGCTCGATTGAGGGAATACCCATGAGACTCATTTTCACTACATCGCCTGGAGACTTGTTTTCCGCACTCTGCTGCGACTTCGGAGCAAAGCTCCGGGTACTGGACGGACTTTGGTCTGAAATGCCGGACACCGAAGTCTTTCATCCGGACCAGCTCCGCGACCGTCTTGATGAGCTGGCCGACACGTTGGAA
>JAGRAW010000292.1:5325-5579 GCA_020434415.1 Bdellovibrionales bacterium | reverse complement strand
GTGTTCAGCGGCTGAGCAAGATACCAAACCGCCGTTCCCGGAATCGCAGCTCTTACTGCAGCGAGTTCCTTCGACGAACCGAGCACAAGCAACTGTAGCTCCGGGTAGCGGCGGGCAATACGCTCGACTCCACCGCTACCGAGGGAGCAAGCAGCATCACTGTCGACAATCAGCAACGCAGGATCAAAGCCGCTGTCCCGCTGCGGCAGATTCTCCAATTCGGTGGGAACGACGCCATAATCAGCGCCTGCTAA
>JAGRAW010000292.1:0-5315 GCA_020434415.1 Bdellovibrionales bacterium | reverse complement strand
TCGGCAACCCGAACACTCAGCTCAGGCGATGACAAGGAAAGTCCAACTTCGAAACGAGAACCAGTGACTGCCATAGAAGCGCCGATACCTCTTTTCACGATCAGTTCGTCCGAGTCCCCCCAATCTCCGACCAGGTATACTTCTCGAGAGCGCCCTACTCAGTTGTACGGTGACACCTCGGGCGGGGACAAGATACCCGCAAGCTACTGTATAGTAGTGCTGTAATCTCTACAGGGCCAGTTGTAATCTTTTCACTCCCAAAACAGCCTCAGCGTTTATTTCCAACGCGTAGGGCCCCGTCGAGCTGGCATTGAACTTGCTCCACTGGAGTGCTGCCTGACGCTTACAGCTCAGCACATCCGGAGAACGAGCAACATGGCGAAAATAATATTAGTCGATGACAGCTCTCTTATACTGTCCCAAATGAAGAAGTTTCTCCAAGCCGAGGGGCACGACGTCGTAGACCTCGCTCATGACGGGCGCGAGGGCCTCGATGCCTTCCGACGACATCAGCCGGACCTTTGCTTCATGGACATCTCTATGCCGAACATGAATGGCATACAGTGCCTCGAAGAAATACTTCGTGAACATCCGAACGCGCGAGTCGTAATGCTTTCTGCGCTGCGCGAGGCTGAGAAGGCAGATACATGTCGGGCGTTGGGCGCTCGCGCCTTTCTCTCAAAGCCGCTGCGCTTTTTCGATCCCACCTACATGGATCATCTGCGGAGCGTAGTTCAACAGGTCTTGGCCGACTAGGGGGCACCATGAAAATTATCGAAGAACACACCGCGCTTGCTGCGCACTATGCCGTCGCGGCTCTCTCAGACATGTGCGGTGCGAGTTTCCGCGCTGCAGCTCCCATCGATGTGCTGCCCGCGTTTGAAGCGACCCAGGACATGTATGTCTCGCTTCTTTTCACCGGCACCGTGTACGGAGAGTACATTCTAGCTTTGGACTATCCTGTCGCGATGATGCTTTCAGAGCGCGTCTGCGGTGTCGCTCCCGAACAAAGGGAACAAAGCGCCGAGGTAGTCGCGGAGCTGTTAAATACTATAGCCGGGGCATCCCTTTCAGATCTCGGGGCGGCTCACAGAAAGCTCAGCTTGTTGACCCCCCGGACTCACTTCGGTCACGCACTCTATCCCAACATTCCGACTGGGACCACTTTGCTACGCGACGATCAAGGCCACGAAATCCGCCTGTATTTTATTTTGGACTTGATGAAGCTCGACCTGACCGTGTCGTACGACGAAGCTGTGGCGGATCTGAAAGCCAGCAACTCTGCGCTCGCGCAAGCGAATCAAGCGCTCAAGGAACAGCAGGCGCGACTGGTACAAGCAGAGAAGATGGTGTCAGTCGGTATGCTGGCCTCCGGCGTCGCCCATGAGATTAACAATCCGGTCCAATACATTCAGTACAACCTCGAAGCTTTGGAGGGCTATCAGAACGTAATCCAGTCACTCCTGGGCGTCTATCGCTCGATTGAAGACAGCGTTACCCGACGTGATGCCACGGGTATCGAGCAGAAAATGGTTGAAGCCAAGCGGGTCGAGGATGAAAACGACGTCTCCTTCCTGCTCCAAGACACTGAGCAGCTCATTGCAGAAAGTCAGGAAGGAATCTCTCGCATACGAGAAATCGTGTCAGCGCTTTCGAGCTTCGCCCGCCCGGCCGGACTAGAACTTGAGCCGGCAGACATCAACGAAGGAATTCGCAACACGCTTCGCCTTTTCTCCGCCAAACTGGGCTCGAACTGCTCACTGGAAGTGGAACTCGGAGACATCCCGGAAGTCTTCTGCAATGTCAGCGAGCTGAATCAGGTGTTTCTCAATCTGCTCATCAACGCTCAACACGCCATCGATGACCACGGCACCATCCGCATCTTGACCATGACGGAAGAAGGCAGTGTCGTCGTGCGCATTAGCGATACCGGCTGCGGCATACCGGCCGAAGACCTTCCCAAAATTTTTCTCCCGTTTTTCACGACGAAGCCGGTCGGCAAAGGCACGGGGTTGGGGATGTATATCTCTTACGAAATCATCGAACGACACCACGGCATCATTGAAATTGACAGCACCGTCGGCGAAGGGACTGTGGTCAGTGTCCGCCTTCCAATACGGCAAAGCGGGGCTCTCGGCTAAGCAATCGAACTGTCATAGTCGGTGATGCTGCGATACGGCAGCTAGCCTGCAGCCAGGACGGCTAGGGTATCGCGATACCGCGCGTGGATTGCATCTCGATCCCCACTAGCCAACTGCAATTCGGCCACTCCCTCCAGAATCAGATTGGCCTGTCGCCGGAGCGCCGCCCGTTGCTCAACGGTATGGACGAATTGCCCCACTGCCTTGAGCGCTTCCAACATTCGAATCTGAACCCCGACCAAGGTCCCGGCTTGTTGTCGAATTTGATCGAACGCCGCGTCGACAAAACCGGCGAAATCAGTCTGATCCAGGACCAAGCGGGGTGTGCCATGCTCGTCGCTTCGCACGTCGCGTGGCATCTCCCGACGTGCCAGCTCTGCCAGCGCTCCGGAGAGGTTGTCGATACAGGTGCACGCGGTAAATGGATCATTGATGCCCGGCGAAAGTGCGCGAACTGCTATCTCAACAAGCTGCGACAGAGCGAACTCGACATCCTGAATGACCGTTCGCCTTGAACCGAAAACGAACGCTGTCGTGATGCTTTGGCGCAGTTCGTCGCTCAGTGCTCCACCATTCGCCGTTTGCACCTCCACGAGCACAGCGTCGCGTAGAATGAAGTCCCCCGGACGATGTCGAAAGCGTACGAGGAGGTCGTGCTGCGTGGCAAGATGCAAGACCCCCTCGAAGTCGCAAGCCTGCAAAAATCCCTCTCGATTCGAACGAACGACATCCGGAGCCAGAAGTGGTGGTAGTACCGGAAAGCTCGACGGCTGCTCGGACTGCGGAGCGGCATAGCGATCAATCGCGACTGCCAGATCATGCCGAACCGCTGCGATCACCCGAGGAGCTTGAATCGAGTCTGCCATATGGTGGATAAAGAAGATCAACACCCCAATCGCAACGACGGCAGACACCAGGGCAATCACGGTCGATAGCGCCGGCACTGGAGGGATGTCCGGTCCCATCTTGAAGCTGCTCAAAATGAGCAAACTATAGATAAAGACGGCAACAAATACGCCTAGGGCAACCTGCGTGCCCTGTTGCCGCATGAACGTATAAAGCAAGCGCGGACCGAATTGAGATGATGCAAGAGTTAAAATCACGATCACTACCGAGAAAACTAAGGAAATGATCGTGACCATTGCTCCGGCTATCAAAGTCAGCACTCTGGCCGCGGATTCGGCGTCAGTTGGAGCATAGTCCGCAAAGACGCGGTTCGCTGATGTTCCCCCAGCCAGATCGATGTAGAGCGTGAGACAAGCGGCGACGGTTGCAGCAATTGCCATCACCGCTGGAAGAAACCAGTAGCTCGAACGGAGTAGATCCCAGTACTTGGCGAGGTGGGCGCGCATGAGAACCTCTCGGAATTCACATTGAGAAACAGGCTTACCGTAAACGATCCCGACTGCGACAGCTACCGCTACAAGCCCTCCCTTGCACAAAAACCGCATTTGACCTAAGAGCTCATCCACGAATACACCTGCTCTCAAAACGGCGATTTCGGCCAGTTTCGGCAAAACGGGAGAATAAAAGATACTCATTTGTTTGAGTACACTCCGCTTTTTTGTTTTCCCGTTTTACCGACCTTGCCTTGAACTCCCCGTTTTGAGAGCGGATGTATTCGTGGATAAGCTCTAAGAGTTTGGCTCATTTCGAGGCCGGTATGTCTAAAGCGAAGAAAGATGCGAGCGAGCGCATAGATGCCCCTGCGGTTTGGCAGGGCACCGACGTCCGTGCGCTCGCACGGATGATCCGGGAGCATGACCATCCCGAGCAGCTCCTGGCCGAATTGCCGGTCCAGAGCACCTACATGGCGCTTCAGGCAATCGGGTTTGACGCCGTAACCGAGTTATTGGAGGCGGCTCCTGCAACAATCTACGCACGTTTGCTCGACTTCGAGCTTTGGCAAAAGGACACCTTACAAGAGGAGAGGTTCTGGCGCTGGCTCGAATTGATTGATCAAGGACAAGATCTCGAGCCACTCGCAAAGTTCCTGCGCTGCGTCGATCCGACCGTATTGCAACTGGTGGTGTGTCGTCATGTCGACGCGATCGTGCGCGAGGAGCCGGAAGACGAGCCTCCCGGAGCGGGATACTTCACTCCTGACCGCGGCTACACGTGGATTCGTTTCACGATCAAAGAAAAGGAGCGCCATCGCCTTCTCGGTCGACTACTGGCGTTTCTCTATTCCGGGAACGCGCACCTCTTCTACCAACTTATCGCCGAGAGCAAGAGCCGGACCGCTTTAGAAACGGAAGAGGAAGCATATCAGGAGAAGACTCGTCGGTTGGAGCACGAGGGCATTCCAAGCAGCGATACGGTGCAACAGGTGAATGCGCCGCTTGATCCCGCCGGGATACAGCTTGAGGTAGAACATTCCTCGCAGCCTCGAAACCCTAGCGTTTTGCCGCTCGTCTACGACAGATTCTCTTTAGACCCCCTCGAAAGCGTTCTTCTGTCGGCATCGACCAGTAGAGACAGCCGAGATACCATCGAAGCTGAGCTAAGCCTCATCATGAACAGCTCCCTGCTGGGATTCGGCGTTGATCTGGGAAACCCCGAGGAGGTCGTTCGTCACCTCGCTCGCGTTCGAGGTGCAATCAATATCGGTATCGAGGCAGTCGCCGCGCAGCGGTCAAGCGAGGCAGCCGCAGTGTTCCAGCAAGTCGGGCTACAGCGACTGTACCGTGTCGGCCTGTTCGAACTGCGTCGTGTGCGAAACCTGCTGAGCCGCCTTCCGGAGGAACGCCTGCAAACACGCACCGCGGAAGATCCTGCTCTGGGCAGCCTTTTCACACTATTACTAGCAGACTTCCCGGAGGTGCCGCAGTGGTTTGATGCGAGCACGAATCTCGAAGCGGTCGAGCTTGAACTGCTCAAGGCGCCGCCCCGTGCCATCTCACATCTGGCCGAACTCCGTGCCTTGGAGGCACTCATCAAAGGAGAGCTGCTACATTAGCAGACCGGCGCAGAACCGCTGTAGCGGCTTTTTCGGCGATTAGTTAGTTTAAAAGGCCCGCAGGAACGCCCACGTAAGAACGTTCCCGCAAGCCAAACTGGGACGACCGTTACTTCGCCGGACCGGCCTGACGAATCTCCGGGCTGCAGCCCGCTTCATACTTGGCGAAGTTTTTATGAAACAGCTCGGCGAGCTTCTTCGCTGTCTGCTCATAC
>JAGRAW010000291.1 GCA_020434415.1 Bdellovibrionales bacterium | reverse complement strand
ATGGGGTGGGCGATTGGAGCGGACTATTCCAAGACCACGACGCTGGCGTTTACTGCGGCCAGCAACAACTTCGAGCTGGCAATTGCCGTTGCGGTCGCCATTTTCGGCATCAATTCCGGTGCGGCGTTCGTGGCGGTGATTGGCCCGTTGGTCGAGGTGCCCGTGATGGTCGCTCTTGTCAGCGTGGCCTTCTGGTGCCGTCGCCGCTGGTTTGCCCATGAGGCGGAAGGGGGACCCAGCTTCCGGGAGCGCACGGCCTACACCAAGCTATAGCTTGTGGTGCGTCCTCCGCCGTGGCGCTTCAAATGGCCTCGTTGCGCAAGGACCGAGAGGTTGTATTTCACCGTGCTCAGATTGATGCCGGTCGCGCTGACGATTCGTTCACGGCTGACGGCACCTTGCTGGCGTACCACCGTCATGATCTGCTGCTGCACTCGGCTGAGGCGAGCGCTGGCGACGTTCCGTTCGCTCTCGTCCATCAGGTGATGGCTGGCTTCGGCAAGTGTCTCCAGGAAGTATTCAAGCCAAATATTCAGCGTGGACCAGTTTTGATACACGCTCTTTTCGGCCTGCCGCAGGGCTCCGAAATACTGGTCGTTCGATTCCGCAAACAGCGGCGCAAAGTGCCGGTGAGCGACGAAGCTGAAGCCGTGATCGACCAAAAGCTGCCAGGTCAGCAACAAAGCCAGTCGATGGTTTGCTCTCGGATACGGATGAATATGCAGGAAAAGCAGGTGAAACGTGCCGATCACGGTCAGAGGATGAAAGTCGCCCGAATCGAGTTCGCGTTCAATCCACTCCATCAGCTCTTCGAGGCGTGAAGCGACGAGAAAGCTCGATACCGCCGGAAATACCACCTGATCTTCAGGCGTCAGAAATTGCGTGGAGCTTCTTCGATAGGCGCATTCGTCCGTCGGCAGCGCGCCAATCACGAGCCGATACGTCTCCTCCAGCTCGGAGCAGGTGAGTGGAGCAGGTCGGGAGAAGCCGAGCAAATAGGCCTCCAACTCAGGGTGGAGTAGCGGCGCAACAGGGGGGCGCTGCAACGTGCCGTTCTCGTGAAATACCTCTCGTTCGATAAGGAGCGGGGCTTCGGCGCTGCCTCCTCGTTTGCGCTGCTTGAGCGCGACGGAGAGGACCGCCGACGTGCTGTGGTCAAGCGCCAAGGCTGCGCAAGCGCCCTCATGGAGCGTTTTTCGGGACCGTTCTTCCGACGCAAGTGCCGAGCTTCTCGAGAGGCGGTCCCAAGCTCCTGCGAAGCGCTCTATCCTACCGACCTGTTGCACCAGCCGAAGGCTGGGACGCATTTGAACATCAAGCATTGCGATTTCCCCGGATTCTAGCGGACTGCTGAGAAAGTCCCTCTATGGCCGTTTCTCAAGTCGCCCAAGTAGATACCTCGTTATTATGTGCTCCGGATTTCAATGGCTTAGTGCTCATGAAATCCGCCGGATGCCCGTCGCCCGGCCTCATAGGAGCCCCGTCCGCACGCCCCAGGTGCGGGGTCTCTAGAGGGTTTTAAAGAAATAGCGAAAGAACGAGGGCAAAAAGCTTCGTCGCCCCGTCGGCAGTGTTGCTCATCGAGGGCGGCCCGCCGTTGGAGACCCCTGATTCTACACCACAGGAAGGAGTTTATCGACAATTTTGCCAACGACCGCCTTCCGAGCGCTGTTCAAAAGACGCTGAAAAATCGTAAGCCTAGCGATGTGCGTGGCCGGCACTCGACGCTCCGATGACACCCGCTATTTTGTACGCTCGGTCCGTATTTCTTTCGGTACCTGCTTCTGCTATACGAAGTGCCGAAGTTTCGGACATAATTCCCGCATCATTTCGGAAAAATTGGGTGTGTCGCCTCGTAATCTCAGCGAGGCGCTGCAGCAGGCGACAGAGTTCGGAGCCGACGAGCAGGGGTGAAGTTCCGAGTTCGGCAGGCTGCGGAAAGCTCCGGGAAAGGCGAATAGAAAAACTTCTGAACGAGGTGTGCACGTGAGTCCTGACGCAAGCTGGTCGTTAGAAGCGAGCCGCTCCAAAGAGCAAGCCGCGCAGCGTGGGGGAGGGGCTTACCGCTCGAGTCAAACGGTGCTCAGCGCAAAGTGCCGTATCTCAGGCCGTTTCGAGTTCGAGGACGGAGCGGAAGTGCACGGAATGCTGGAAGGGGAGGTCTTTGCCGGTGCCGAGCTCGTCATCGGTGAGACTGCGACCGTTCGCGCCACCGTTCACGCTCAGCGACTCAGGGTGTTCGGAAGAATCCAGGGGGATGTGATTTGCGGGGAACGTCTTGAAGCTTTCCCCGGCGCGAAGATTGAAGGGAATATTTCGAGTCCCAGCGTGGTACTTCACGATGGGGTCGCCTTCGAAGGGCGCTGCGAGATGGAACCGTCGGGCTCGGCTCGACTAGCGGCTAGGTGAGCGAAGAAAGCATGGCAAAAGTAGCGACAGGCGGAAAACTTGGAGTCGTCGACGTGATCGTCGGCGCGGTGCTGTTTGTGCTCATGGTTTTCTTGATGCGCGCCTTGCTCGACACCGCGGTGCCGGGCCTGTTGAAGACCGAAACGATGTATCACATTCTCGTTTCGGGATTGTTGTTCTTTCTCGTGTGGGGGCTCATCGGCAATTTTGTCTTTGGCCCTTACTTTGACCTGATGACTCAGCGTGAGCAGCGCACCGAGGGAGATACCCAACTCGCCACCGAGAAGCGTCGCGAGAGCGCCCGCCTCCAGGCCGAAATCGACGAGCAGCTCCGTCTAGCCCGTCTCGAGGGTATTCGGGCTCGTGATGCCCGTGTGGACGAGGCCCGCAAACAAGCTCAGCAGCTCGTCGATCGGGCGCAGCAAGAGGCCGACGCGGAGTTGAAGCGAGCACAGGCAGAGCTCGAGCGCGCAGCTACTGCTGCCCGCACGGAAGTTTCCGGACAGGCTGATTCGCTCGCTGCGCTCGTGATTGACCGTGCATTGTCGGTCGAACCGGGTCAAATGGTCCATTAGGGCAGCGGCAGCTCCCCCAGCGTTTACCCCAGCAATCGAAAGGATGCGAAACGTGCGATTGGTACATCGAACATCAGAGCAAAGCAAAACAAGTCGGCCTTGGTCGTCACGATGGCGCTTTGCGCTCGCCCTAGCCCTGTTTTGGCCCGTAGTCGCCATGGCTGCGCCGCCGGCTGCCGTCCCGCTGCATGACCATCCGCCTGCAGGTATCGCGACCCTCTTCTGGTCCGCGATCAATTTCGCCTTCTATGCAGGATTGATGCTCTATGCCTATCGACGTCTGGCCCGTCCCGTGCTGCGTGACCGCAGTATGCAGGTCGCCGCAAGTATCGGACGTGCCCGTGAAGAGCTGGACGCAGCTCAAGGAGAGCTTGAACTCCGCCAGGCCCAGCTCGAGCAGGTCGGAGAAGAGCAAGAAGCGCTCAAGGAACGACTGGCTCGAGAAGGCGAGAATATCGCGCGAAACCTGATTACGACGGCCGAGCGAAGCGCGATGCAGATTAAATCCGACATGCGCCGCCGTATCCAAGGCGAGCAAGCGAAGGCGGAAGCCGAGATTCGTGCAGAGGTGGTGCGCCTGGCGGCTGAGCGCGCGCGCGCCAAGCTCCGAGGTGAGCTGGGTGGTGATGAAGATAAGCGGCTGCGGCAGGAAGCCGTTCGTAGCCTGGTTGCGTGACAATTATTGCTGGTTTGGAGGACGGACTGAGTGGCGAAAGAATACGCAAAGCTGGCTGGGCGATATGCGCGAGCGCTCTTGCGAGCGGTTGAGCGCGAGCTCGGTAGTGCAGGAAGTCCGACGCCTGCGCAACACGTCGCACGCTCACTTAGCGAGTTTGGGGATCTCTGGAGCGAACGGCACGAGCTGAGCGATAGCATCATCAACCCGATGTTCGACAAGCGGGAGCGCTTGGCGGCTCTGCTGAAGGTTGCAGAGCTTGCGGAATTGCCGGAGCTCGCTCGGCGATTTCTTAGCGTTGTTTTCGAGCGTGACCGGATCGCGGCACTGCCTGAGATCGCGGCCGCTTTCAGCGACGCCGCCGATAAGGCCGCAGGAGTGGTGCAAGTTGCCGTGGTGTCGGCGCGTCCGGTGGATGCGGAGGAGGTTCGCAGCATCGAGGCCAGTCTGGCACAGCAGATTTCCGGCAGGCTCGAATTTCAATGGTCCGTAGACCCGGCTTTGCTTGGCGGTCTAGTGGTCAAATTCCAAGGGAAAGTCCTGGACGGTTCGTTGAGCGGCCGTCTGGAGCGAATTGAACGCAAGTTAATGAGCGGCGCCGTATAAGAGCGGCCGAACGGGAGACGAAGCAGATGGAAATCAAGGCGCAGGAAATCTCACGGGTCCTGAGCGAACAGATTCAGAACTACCAGGCCGGCGTGGAGTTGGCGGAGGTAGGCTCGGTTATTTCGGTGGGCGACGGAATCGCTCGCATCCACGGGTTGGACAACGTCGCATCGGGGGAGCTGTTGACGTTCCCGGGCGATCTGATGGGCATCGCCTTGAACCTAGAGGAAGATAGCGTCGGCGCCGTGATTATGGGGGAAACCCATAAAATCAAAGAGGGCGACGTCGTGAAGCGCTCGGGTAAGATTGCCGAGGTGCCGGTGGGCGATGCTCTTATTGGCCGCGTTGTCGATGCACTGGGGAACCCCATCGACGGCGGTGCTCCGATTGAAGCTGCCGGGACTTCCCGAATTGAAGTGAAAGCGCCGGGGATCGTAAAGCGCAAGTCGGTTCACGAGCCGTTACAGACCGGCTTGAAAGCGATTGACGCGATGATCCCCGTCGGACGCGGTCAGCGAGAGCTTATCATCGGCGACCGACAGACCGGAAAGACCGCGGTTGCCTTGGATACCATCATCAATCAGCGAGATACGGGCGTGATCTGTATCTACGTTGCCATCGGACAGAAGCGCTCCAGCGTTGCACAGGTCGTCGAACGACTCCGTGAGCATGGCGCTCTCGGGCATACAATCATCGTTGCGGCCACTGCCAGCGAGCCGGCACCGCTATCCTTCTTGGCGCCCTACACCGGCTGCGCGATGGGAGAGTATTTCCGCGATCGCGGTCGGCACGCCCTGGTAATTTACGATGACCTTTCGAAGCACGCCGTGGCCTACCGCGCCATTTCCTTGCTGCTCCGCCGCCCGCCGGGCCGTGAAGCATATCCGGGAGATGTCTTCTATCTCCACTCTCGTCTGCTCGAACGCGCAGCGAAATTGAGCGATGCCGAAGGTGCAGGCTCGTTGACGGCATTGCCGATCATCGAAACGCAAGCCGGTGACGTGTCCGCCTACATTCCGACCAACGTGATTTCGATTACGGATGGGCAAATCTATCTGGAATCGGACCTGTTCTATTCCGGTGTCCGCCCGGCGGTAAACGTCGGTCTGTCGGTCTCGCGGGTCGGTGGCTCGGCGCAAATCAAAGCGATGAAGAAGGTTGCCGGAACCCTGCGACTCGACCTTGCGCAGTATCGCGAAAAGCAAGCCTTCGCTCAGTTCGGCTCGGACCTAGACGCGGTGACGCGCGCTCAGCTCGCTCGCGGTGAGCGACTGGTCGAGTTGCTCAAACAGCCACAGTTCAAGCCGATGCCGGTAGAACTGCAGGTGGTTTCGATCTTC
>JAGRAW010000290.1:2763-5639 GCA_020434415.1 Bdellovibrionales bacterium | reverse complement strand
TTCCCCGAAGATGTGTATTACAACCCGGCTGCAGTTGCTGCTCCGGCACCGGTTCCGGTGCCGCCGGTAGCTCCGCCTGCTCCAGTTGGACCTGGCGCCGGCGCAGGAGCAGGAGTGGGCGGTATTGCTCCGGTTCCTCCGGTGCTACCGCCTGCACCACCCGTAGCGCCACCGGCACCGCCTGTTGCACCACCGGCACCACCCGTAGCGCCACCGGCACCACCCGTAGCGCCACCGGCACCGCCTGTAGCACCACCGGCACCGCCCGTAGCACCACCGGCAGTTCCTCCTGCACCTGTCGCGCCACCAGCAGGAGTTCCACCCTTGACTCTTACTGGTTGTCCTGCAAATGGCATCCGCGGTGAGATTGACCAGGAGTTGCGCGTGTACTCCTACGACGATCCAACGCTCGAATATCGGCCAATGGCTACAACCCGGAGCGCGCGACTACTGACCACGCTTCCGGCCGCTGGTTACTATCATGTCTACACCTTAAATCCGGCTGATTCTGGAGGCTGGCAGGTAAACGAGTCGCTTGCGCTGCGCGTCAGAAACACTCAGAACGCGCTAGGGAATCCGATTTATACGAATTGTCTGAATAAGTGGGTCTTGCAGGATCCGGACAACGGGCGTCCGGTGGCTCTCGGAACCCAATTCTACGCCGGCACTTTCATCTTTGACACCACAGACAACATTTTTCAGGTGTCTCATTACTGTCCCGTCTACCGAACGGGGGAATGCCAGGACCTGCACACCGTTCGCGAACCGCGGGCAAGCTGCGACTCGCCTTACCCGGGGGATCATAGCGTCACCGACAATTCGGTCGAGCTGTATCCCCAGTCGTTTTGCTTGATTCCCGCGAACTGAGGCAGGGGCAAAGCGTCAGCAGGAGAAGGTAGGTCAAACCGCTCGGTTCAGAACCAAACCGGCACGGCGCCGCTCGCAACTTGAAGTTGCGAGCGGATTGGCTGCTCGTCCGACAATGGCGGGAAGACCTTGGCTCCTACTCCAGATCGGTCACGACGTAGGAATCATCTACTTCGTGCACGATACAGGCAGGGCATTTAGAAAGCGGCCTGCGCGCTTTGATATTCTTCAGCGCATTGGCCTTCTGCGAACCGAGCACGAACAGATACATTTGCGACGCGGTACGCATCAACCGAGGCGTCATCGTCACGCGTCGGCTCGGCGGCTTCGGCATGCCCTCCAGCGCAATGAACGGAATTTCGGAATCCAACAACTCGGAACGTCCGTGAGGTAACCCGGCGCAGTGCCCCGGATCCTCCGGCCCGTTTGGCGTATAGCTGCCCCCACCGGACGATAGAAAAATCAAGTCGGCAGTGGCTTCCCCCCGAAACTCGATCAATGTGTCGCTGTAAGCCCGGGCAAGTTCATCCAATGAAGTAGTCTGGTGATCCGGAAGAAACAGTTGGTCGCGTCGGACCACTCCTTTCGAAATCGCCTCGGCGAAACCTGATGCCAGCAGGTTCTCTTCGTTGGTCTCGCTTCGCCCCTCCGCAAGCGCATCCGACGGATCGAATGTGTCAGTAAGAAAGAACCCGACATTGTTCAGTAGTTCGCCACATTCAAGCAGCGACACGAGCCAGAAATCAACGGAACGACCACCGGTGACGAAGACAGCTGTCTTCTGCTCACTACGACCTTGCAAAAGCTGTCGAACACGAGCACCTAGGGATCGCTTAATCGCCGTCGCTCCGATATCGCTTGTTCCCAAATACGCGGTCATCTTTTCCCTCCCGACAAAGCACTGCACCCGAGGGTGCGACAAAAACCCAGACCGAACGGTCTGACCAAATGAAGTGGAGAGAAAGAACTCCGAACAAATACAGAATTTACCTATGAAATGCAATTACTGTCCGTACCTAATCGTCCGGTCACGGCTCGGGCAAGACTCCGTATTCGCTTGATCTAGCGAACTCTGCTTGGTAATGCGCTTGATGACTCTCAATCCAAGGCGCGTATGCAAATCTTGATGATCGGACAGAACGACCCTGCCGGGATGATGATCGCGTTTGCCAACGCAATCAACCGTTATACGGAGCATCGTGCTCGGGTAATTTCGCTCCGGACAATGTATGCGCTGGACCTCGAGTATGACATCGAACTGCCCCGAATTCAGAACGACGACTTCGGCGAAGTCGAACACTTGCTGAAAACCTCGGATATCTTCCATTTCCACATGCTGATGGACGAGCGACATCAGCTAGGTCCGCTTCAAATCAGGGACTATATCAGCGGAAAGGCGCTTCTCCATCACCATCACGGAACGTATGACCATCAGCTCTTTCTCGCCACGGCGAACGAGTATGCCGAACGGTACAAGCAGCTTGGTCGTCGTGCGATAGTGGCCACGCCTGATCTGCTCAAGCTGCTCCCTGCCGCAACCTGGCAACCAAACATGGTACCGCTGCATGATGTCGACTTTCTCCCGCGCTATGATCATCTGACGGATCAAGCCGAGGTGCGAGTCGTGCAAGCACCGACCAGAAAGTGGGATAAACACACCAAGGAGTTCCGTAGAGTGTGTGAGCGGCTCCTGACGCGGCACCCTATGCTCCGCTACCGCATCGTCGAAGGCCTCAGTCATCGCGAGTGCCTCAAGGTCAAGCGCTCCGCTCATGTTTCATTCGATCACATGAATGGATGGTTCGGCATTGCGTCGCTCGAATCACTAGCGCAGGGTGTCCCCACGGTGGCGGGGCTCGATGACTGGAACATTCGCCACATCAAAGAGTTTACCGGCGCTTCCGACCTGCCCTGGACGATCGCGCGCGATGAGCGGCAGCTCGAAGCAGCCCTTGAAGCGTTGCTAGTGGAACCGGCAAAACGACTGGATCTGGGTCAAGCCGCTCGCA
>JAGRAW010000290.1:0-2753 GCA_020434415.1 Bdellovibrionales bacterium | reverse complement strand
CGGTGGAGCGAAAAGCACGCGCTTCGTGTGCTACTTCAAACCTACGAACAGTTGTAGTCGTATCGCGCGCTGCAACAAGAAACGTGTCGATGTGGGGTGCTGGTAAGACGGTGTGGAGCTTTTGCCAGCGCAATCCTTCGCTCGCAGAGAGAAACTGAACTCGCTACCATTCAGAAAGTTCGGCACACAAAATCCTTTTGTGTTCCTGGCAAAAGCTCCTTTTTCACCTAGTACCGCGCGGATACGATCCCAGTGGTGCATCCACACTACTTGCATCGGTTCTCACAGCACGAAGCTTTATCGCTTTTTTGTAAACCAGAGAAAAAATCGTGTCAGTCGGGGCAAGTAGCACCCCTGCCGGTTTAGAATTTCGAGGGTGCTCTTACCCTCCGGCGAGGCACATTCAGCCATCCTCATCGGGCTTGGAAAGTAGGTTGAAGTTCGATCGCACAGCGAAAGCCGGCCATTGGATTGGGAGCCGCTGTTCATCACCTGAGCAATTTGCTACTCTTTTGACGCTCTTTTTCACCCTCCTTATGTCAGCGTAGAAGACGTTTTTCTTTTTTTGTTTGAAAGGTTCATTATGTCCACCACTAATTTGACGAACATTACATTCGCATTCTTTTTCCCAGCATCGAGCTCTGCGACCTTAAGAGCGACCCTCAACCAGGTCATCCCGATCATCGGCTTGAAACCTGTCGACAGTATCGCCGACGCGCAGCTTGTGTTCACAGAGAACACCGATCATTCGCTGCAGGCGTTGAAAGACGACAAGTGCGTTATCCAGATTCACTTCGGTGGCAAACACAAAATGGAGGTCGCGAGTGGCTTGCGTAGCCAGTTCCCGGAGCGATTTGTCGTTATCGATGACTTGCCCCAGTTCCTATCGTGCGTAATTTCGGCTCTGACACAGCTGGAGAGCGCACTTGCAACAGAGAACGACTTCGATTCGAGTTCGATAGCCGTCACGGATGCGATTCGCGGAAAGCGCATTCTGCTTGTCGACGACAATCTCCGAAATCGAAAAGTCGGCCAGCTTCAGCTTGGCGGTCAGAATGAACTGACGGTCACGGCGAGCTACCTCGAGGCACTCAAATTGCTCGACGGCGATCAGCCCTTTGATGTTGTGTTCACCGACCTACTGATGCCGACGGAGGGATTCACTCTCGGCAAGAAGCGCGAGGAACAAATCGGAATTCCGATCGCTGCTGGACACTACGTGGTAAACCGGGCTTTGGCATGTATGGTCCCCGACATAGTGGTAGTCTCTGCCGGGAACCACCATGACGATCCCAATCTAGCGGCGCTTGATTACGTCCGAGACGTTAAAACCGCAGGATCGAAGATTACCTATCATCGAATCCCTAGCCTAATTCGCGGAGGAAAGGATTGGGCTGCTGCGTACAAGCTGCACGCGGGTAGCTAATCGTTTGTCTGTCAACGCAACGGCGCACGAAAGGAGGTTCATTTTGCTCGACGCGTCTCCCGTGAAACGTGCGAGCCACACGGTTCTCGCACGTCTTCACGCTGACGCTCCTTTTTCCCGTCACGATATTCACTGTTCATCGCGTCCCACCGTCGCCTCTTGAAAGCGCTGAGACGCCGCCTAATTAGGCCGCGCGGAGCAGTCGATGGTTTGGCATCAGCTAGAACCACCCTGGACGAGAAGCGACGTAATTGTCGCTTCTCGTTATTTCCAATCTCGTCTGTTTAGAGAAGCGCCTTCCACTCATCCAAACTACCCGCAAAGGTGAGTTCAGCCGGTAGTGGGAACTGCTCGGCGAGTTCTCGTCCATTCCGATAAGCGAGAACACCTCGCGCGATGAACCGATGCCCATCCGGTGTCAGTAACTCCACAAGCTCCTTGCGACATGCTACGCCGTCAACGGAGATATCGACCAGCGACGGCTTTGAGCGGACGATGATGCCGACCGCTTTGCGGAACCAGGCCGGTCCGAAACCGACGCCAGGGAGCGTCAGGCTTGGTCTAAGCACTACCTCCTTCCTGTCGCAAAACGTCTGAAGCAACCCGACGTTGATTTTCCAGGATGCTTCATCCATTCCTCCCCCAAGCACGAAGCTCATCAACGAGGAGAGGCTCATCAAAATAGCAATACCAAACTGCTCCTCGCTTGAAGCGTCCGAGAAATCCTTGACTCCGTCCTCTGTAAAAACCTGAAAGCTCATCCTATTAATCCTTTCCAGCCGTCCGGCTGAATCGAGAAAAGACTGTTGCCAAACCAAACGCCACGTCTGACACGTAGCGTTTGGTTCATAGGTAAAACTTCCCGGAGTGGTTTGTGAAAAGGGCAAGGGCCTGTCAGTTGGCTAGTGTATCGAATTTCCAATTCCGAATACAGAGCGAGGCGGTGAGCGGTTTGTGGGTCGCCTTCCGCAGAGGGAGTGCGAGGCCGTGCTTCGAACATGCGCGGCGGCTTACGTCCTTTGCAGAAAAGAAGGTGGTTGCCCGCCTGTGCAACTTGCCGACCTCGCACTCCCTCTGCGGAAGGCTTGTTGCTGGTGTGAGAGGTTCCGGATTGGACGACGCTCCAGAGTTGAAAACCATGCGCTTGTTGGCCGGTTGAGCCGCAGCCCCCTGGATCATACTTGCGAGTACCGTGCATCGAACCCAATTGAGACGCTCCGCCGTTCACCGTGGAGGCGGGTGTGTGAGTGGCGTAGGAGTACTCGGCCTGCATCGTCTGCCCTCGCTCTCGAACCATGCAAGCTTGCCAAGCCGACAGCACAAAAGA
>JAGRAW010000028.1 GCA_020434415.1 Bdellovibrionales bacterium | reverse complement strand
ATGACGGAATGTACGAAACGCAAAATTTTCTTCTGAGGGTTGAAGACAGAGCCGGCGTTCTGGAGCTTATCTAAAATCCGATCTGACTAACGGGGTTTTCGCTTCCCGGGTCATTCGCTTTGAAGCTCCAATAGCGCATCTTGCGCCTCTCTCTGCTATCACAAAAGCAGTTTCTCCGCCCCGGCCTCTCAGCGTATCTCACTACTATGTCCCAAGTATGTGCACCCTACTTGTCCATGCAAGGGCTTGTACACTGGAAAGATACTACCGCTTGAAGCGGGGTTGGGATAGGTGCTGCCTCTTGTTCGGGATGGGGCAGATGACGCACGCGACGAAAAAGCTGGTCATTTTGGGATATTGACTCGCTGTGCAGTCCGCTTGATTTTCGAGATTAAAACGTCTGAGATAACGATGTCTGCTATTCTATTTGCTTTGCGACCACAAACCGGGTCACCGTTTCGAATGGCAAGTGGCTCGGCCGAGGGCAGTCGCGAGACTAGGGAAAGGCACTTTGGGGGTGCCGAAATCGGATTCGTATTTCATGCAATTTGTTTCTGAAGCTGACTATTCTCGTATTCTTAACGCTTATCGTGCGGATTTTCCGCTGGGTGCATCCCTTGAGCCGGCGCTGCGAGCGTGTCTCGTCGACCTTCTCGGGAACCCGGGAAGTTTAGTCCGCGCTCAGCTTGCATTACGCAGCGGAGAGAGCGGCGAGGGGATTGAACTGCGGAGCTGTAGTGTGGGAATCGCAGTTGAATATTTTCATCTTGCCTCTTTATTGCTGGACGATTTGCCCAGCATGGACAACGCGGCGCTCAGGCGAAAGATGCCGTGTGTCCACCTTACTTACGGCGAGGCGACCGCAACGCTGGCGAGCCTGGCGCTCCTGAACAGGGCCTATGCCATGCTGTATGAGGCTATCGAGGATCTTCCCGGTGCGGCCCGTGCGGAAGCTCGAAAGCTAATCGAGGAATGCCTCGGGGTCGGTGGGATAGTCGGTGGCCAGGCTTGGGACCTTGCTTTGACTGGATCCGGGGCAGGACCTCAGGATTACATCAAGGTAGCGTTAGGTAAAACTGCCTCGTTGTTTCAGCTTGTGTTGGTGCTGCCGGCGCTATTGACAGGTGCCAGTCGCCGAGAGCTTCACCAGTTACGCCGCTTTGCCCTTTTGAGTGGTCTGCTTTACCAGATAGTGGATGACCTCAAAGACCTCTATGCGACGCCCCAGCAATCAGGGAAGACTGCTCGTGATCTCGAGTTGGAGCGACCGAATCTGCTCTTGCAGCTGAGTGCGACGGACGCGATGAGCCGCTTCGAACGGTTTCAGCGCATTGCGCTCAAAATTGTCGCTGCGCTCGAACAGAGAAATAGCCGCTGGTCCTTTCTCGGAGAACTCACCGGAGAAATGCGACGGAGGGCGGCTGCGCTAGTGGAGAGGGTGAACACATTGGAAGCTGCCGCGTGAGGCAAGTAAGGTCGCGATAGAGCAGGCTACCGATTCTCACGGCTGTCCGATGAAGTGGTGGCGGCTACACATCAGGTAATTCATCGCAACATCGCACAACGTATTTCATGCTTAAGGCCCTCACGATCAAGGTTCATCTCCACAGTATCTTGTGGTTGTTCATCGCAAATTGTGTCGGAGTCCTCTTGGCGGTGTTGTTACTGTTCCCGGAGCTAAATCGACCACTAGCCCCTTTCACCTACGGCCGTTGGATGCCGCTCCACCTCAACCTCCATCTTTATGGCTGGATGAGCATTCCGCTTCTCGGGCTCCTGTTTGCCTGGTACCTTGAACCGACCAAGCTGGGTACGCGACTGGGTAACATGTTGCTGCTCATCTGGAGTGCAGCGCTGGCGTTCGGAGCCTTATCTTGGCTGGGTGGAAGCTCGAGTGGAAAGCTTTTTCTCGATTGGCAAGACACCGCAAAGTCTGTCTTTCTTGCGGCGCTGATAGTCTGGTGGGGCACTTTGACGGTCTGTTACGGTATGCGATTGCGTCGCCGAGGTATCGCGGGCGAGGGTGGGGTGGGCGTTGTAGCCGGCAAAGCAGTGCTGCTGACTCTGCTTGCTGCGGTGCCGCCGGCCTTCACTTTTGCTCTCCGTCGAGACGTATATCCTCCCATCAACCGCCTCTCGAGCGGTGCGACCGGAGCCAGCTTGCTCGTCTCCACGTTAGGCATTCTGGTGGTATTCTGGCTACTGCCGCTCATTCTTCGGCTTCCGCTCCGTAGGGCAGAAGCCCCATGGTTATTGCTTGCGGCGCTCGTCGTTCACTTCGGCTTGTGGTCCTTCATCGACCATGGTTCGTCGAGTCATCACGATCCGATGCAGATAGTTTCACTCGCAACCTTAATCGCGTGGGTACCTCTGCTGAGTTGGTACTACGCCCAATTTGCCTGGCCGGATTCTGCTAAACGATGGTTACTGAGCTTCGGATGGTGGGGAGCGGTGTTGGTAGTCACGGCAGTCGTCATGTTTCTGCCGGGCGTACTGGAGCGCGTTAAATTTACCAACGGTTTAGTGGCTCACGTGCACCTAGCGATGGCAGGCATGACATCAAGTTTCTTGATGGTGCTGCTTGTCGTGCTTGGCACTCCCAGCGGATTGGGGAGCGTGCTCAGCAACCGCACGGCCTTTGTTCTCTGGCATGCCGGGCTGTGCATCTATCTCGGCTCCATGCTGTACGTCAGCTCGCTCGAGTCGCATCATGTGGATATCCTCTATCGCACCTACGCTGTTCGGGCGGTAGCCTACGGCTCCAGATTGGTGGGCGGGGTGGCAATGTGTAGCGCGTCACTCTGGTGGCTTCTCGAAACTCTTTCATTTCAGACTCGCCAGACACGTCGAGCGACAGCAGCGAATGGGAAAGGGTGATGCAGGTTAATTTTGCTAGTTACTACAGCATTGCTGCCGGGCTCTGTGATGCGGCGACAGGCATTTTGCTATTGTTTGCGCCGTCATTCACCTTGAGCTTGATGGGCATTGACCGGTTCCCGTCCGAGCCCGTGTATCTTCAATACATTGGCGCGTTCGTGCTGTCTGTCGGTGTCAGCTACTTTTTGCCCTTTCTGCTCACGCAAGATGCCAAGGAACGAAGGCTTGCCATAGAAATCGTCTGGTCCGCGACTGCGATTGTGCGTCTTGTTGTCGCATCTTTTGTGACTCTGCAGCTCCTTCGCGGGAATCTTGTCGGCGGGTGGAGTCTCGTCGCATGCACCGACGGATTGCTCGGTGTGCTGCAAGTGGTGCTTGTCAACCATTGGAGAAAGAAGAATGCGTAGGATGCTGTTGGGGGTGATAGCCGTAGCCGCCACGTATTTTTACTTTTTGATTTTCGCGCAGTTTGCGTTTCTCAAGCTGCTTGAGGCTGCCGTCGTCGAGCCGGGGGCGTTCGATCGAGTAATGGGAGCGATGGGGCTGTGTGGGTTACTAGGCAGTCTTGCTGCCGCGAAGCTGCTTGGCCGTCATGCCGGTTTTCGCGTGCTGACAGCGGGCTTTGTGCTGGCAGTTGTTGCCGCTTGCGGTGCTGCCGTCGCGAGTTCCGAACTGATTTTCATCGCCTGCAGTGGACTGATTGGACTATCGCTCGCGCTGATCACAGTTTCGTTGGCGGCATCTCTGACGACATATTTCGCCGTCAGGCATCTGGGTCTTGCAGCGGGAGTGGGAACCGGGATCGCGTATTTCATCTGCAATGTCCCATCTGTCTTCTCCGTAGACGCAAAAATGCAGACCTGGATGGCAGCGGTTGCAGCATCGATTGGCGCAGTCTTTAGCAGCAGGAGTCGTTCTCTACCTGAAGGGGAGGGACAGGAGGATGCCCCTACGGCTCAGCCGTCGGACTATCAGCTTTTCGGCTTTGGCGCCGTGGTGTTGGTATTCCTTGCGCTCGTTTGGTTGGATAGCGCGGCGTTCTACGTCATTCAGCAAAGCGGAGAGCTTCGGTCGCTTACCTGGCACGGCTCGGTCCGCCTATGGCTGAATGCCGTGGTACACCTGGTGGCAGCTCTGATCGGCGGCCTGCTGCTTGATTGGGGTAAACTTCGTGAGACCCAATTGTTGGCATTTCTACTTCTGGCGGCAGGTGTCTTGGCATTGGAGTTTGCTTCGGACGTTCGCCATCTGAGCGGTCCCCTTTACTGTGCCGGTGTCTCTCTCTACTCCACGTTGCTTGTCGCGTTTCCGTCACGAGGTGGCAATAGAAGCGGACGCATCGAACGCCGTTGGCGGGCAGCGGTGCTGTACGCAGTGGCCGGGTGGTTCGGTTCGGCTATGGGCATCGGTATGGCGAAGGACCTGGAGCGTGTTCCACTACTCTTTCTTGTCGTTGCCGGTGCCGTCACTTTTGGACTTACGGTGCATCATCGTCTGCTTAGGGGAAGAATCTCGGCATCGCTGGGCGTACTCTTGTTCCCGGTTGTTCCTCTGTCCGTTACGGACGCGTGTTTCGCTGCTGCCGGCGACTCGACTTCATTAGCAGTTGTCCCTCGATCTACAGAGAGAGGTGCCAACGCCTCTCCCGAGTCGGATTCAGAACATGTTGGAGGATCCGCGCTGGATGCACTGATTGTCAAAGGCCGCGAGGTCTACATCGCGGAAGGCTGCATTCACTGTCATTCACAGTATGTGCGGCCAAATACTCGCGACGTTGAAATGTGGGGACCGTACATCGCTCCTGAGGAAATACTACGGGCGCGTCCACCCTTGATTGGGAATCGTCGGTCGGGACCTGACTTGCTGAACATCGGAAATCGCCGAAGTCGGGATTGGCTGCAGATCCACTTGATCGAACCTCGAGCCACGCAACCGGGCTCGACAATGCCTTCGTACGAGTATCTTTTTGCAGATGAGCGGGGTGAGCGATTGTTAGACTATCTGCAGAGCCTCGGAAGAAACACGATGCAGGAGCGACTGCAGCAGGTACAGCGGTGGCGTCCGAAGGATATCGCTCCGATTTCAGCATCTGAAGCAAGAGACTTGTTCCTGGACGGTTGTGCCGCATGTCACGGCGCAAGTGGACGCGGTGACGGGCCACTGGCGTCGCGACTCTACCTCCGTCCGCGAAATCTTGTTGAGGAGCCGCCTCGCACTTTCGATTGGCGCTCTCCCGAGGCAGACCTCGCGTATGCTCGCCTGATCAAGTTCGGTGTACCGGGTAGCTCAATGCCTGGACACGAGTACTACGAGGACGAGGAAGTGCTCGGCCTCGTCCGCTACCTTCGAACACTCGCGCAGTATCAGCATGGAAATTGATCGACCGAAACGCGGCGGCAGACGGTTATGGCTCCTCGGTTTGCTTTTGCTTCCCGGAGTGGTGTTGCACCAACTTGGCTGGTTTCGTGAGATGCGACCATGGCAGGAGGCCAGCGGTTTCACCGCGCTGCCGGCTGACCTGCAACCATCTCCGTATACTCCCGGTCCGGATGAAGCTCGCATAGCCTGGCTTGGCCACGCAGGCTTCCTCATCGAGCTTGCCGGCGTGCGTTTGCTGACCGATCCGAATCTATCCGAGCAGACGACGATTTCTCGCCGGGTTATGCTACCTCCTCTTCGGGCGCAGGAGCTAGGACCGATTGATGCAGTCTTGTTGAGTCACTCCCACTACGACCACCTCGATCTACCCACGCTTGAACAGTTGGCTGCTGTCGAAACGCTGATTCTTCCGGATGGTTCAGAGCGCTTTCTCTCTCAGGCCGTGCGGCTGAAGTCACGAGTAGTAGGACTGCAGGTGGGGGAGGAACACCGAATCGGTCCGGTAGAAATTGTCGCGGTGCCCGCGGTGCATAACGGCCATCGCTTTCACCCGTTCTCAAGTACGTTGCACGCGCTTGGCTACGTAATTCGAACTGAGCACTTCTCGCTATTTTTCGCGGGTGATACCGGTTGGGGGCCTCATTTCACTGCCATTCGAGAGCAGTATCGACCTGACGCGGTGATCCTTCCGATTGGCGGCTATCTGCCCTACTTTGTCCTGCGTCATTATCACCTCAGCCCCGAAGATGCGGTTCGTGCTGCAGAAGAGCTGGGAGTGCGCTACGTGATTCCGGGACACTTCGGCACATTTCGCGTGGCGTTCGACCTGCCGGAGTCCCCGCTCCCCATATTTGCCCGAGTCGCGGCGAACAAGGGGGTGGTTTGGCATTTGCCGCCAATGGCGACGAAAGTAACGCAGTAGCCTGCACCGCTGCCGAGTTATCGTAAGAGTGCGCCGGCATATCCCACTACTCGGGACGTATCGCCGGTGGTTCTCGCGCTGGTGCAGTAGTCAACCAGTTCAACTTCGACACGTCCCAATATCTTTTCCAGCGTCGCGAGGACCACGACGGCCGGCTGCATGCCGCACATCGAAATCCGATGTGTGGTGCACACATCGTACAGCAGTTTGGGATTCCCGGTGAGTAAGGCATCAAGTGCCATCCGGTCGAGACGCCGATTTTCCTGTTCTTCGGCATAATGGTTCATGTCGCTGGAGACGACGAACTGCGGAAGGAGTTTGCTCCCCTCGACAAGACGAGCGATGGCAGTTGCCAGCAGTTCCAGATTTGCATAGCTCGTCGGGCCCAGCACGAGGGGCAGTAGTCGAAAGCGCGGATTGAAGTGCATCAGGAACGGTAACAGCACCTCAATTGCGTGTTCGTTTCGGTGAGCGTCCCGTTCGATGTGGAGCGCGGGGACTATTGCTTGAAGCGCAGCTGCGAACTTGGTGGCAATCGTCACCTGTCCATGAGGAAGCTGCCACAGGTTGTCGGCGGTGATCGACCAGTGGGCGCCAAGAGCAGTATGCTTCGGGCCGATGGCCATTACCAGGGAGTCCACGGTGGTACGGTTGAGAGTGCGGGCGATGATATCGCCACAAAAGCGCCATCCCGCGTGCGGCAGGAGTAGTGCGCGTGAGGGTTTCTTCTCCCAGTGAGCATCGAGGGTTGTGAGACGTTCGACCGACGCTTTGACAGCTTCGGGAGTCGCTGGATAGAAGCGACCGGCGGCAGCCGGCATGCGGATGCTGCCGGTAGTTTCCTCGGCGCCGGCTAGTATCCACGTTTGGTAGGCGGTCAGTGTCGCTCCTGCGGGACCCCACTGCGCGGGTGTAAGCCCTAGAGAGGATAACGCGGCCAGTGCAGTATCTTGCGGCGCCTTGGGCGTGGGAAGCGCCAGAACTTTTTCTCCTTCGCATTCGGCATACACGGCACTCGTGCCGAGGCTGATATGACGAGCAGGATACTCCGCAGGAAGTAGCGCGATCGGTTGGGTCAACAGCGTTGCCCGGGCCACCGGCAGTAATGGCTTCTTTTCAGCGTGAACCACGTTTCGCAACGCCTGTGCGGCGCTCTGTCCGAGCTCAAGCAAGGATCCATTATGCACAAACGCTGTCGCTGTCGTTCCGTTCCGGTCCTCCAATGAAAGCCCCATCGGCGTGGGGAACATGGTCTGAAAGTTCTTGCTAATTCGAAGCTTTGTCTGCTCCACGCCCAAACAGGCGTTGACGAGCCGTAGCATCTGGCGTCGTTCTTGTTCGGGCAAGTGAGAGCCATCCAATTCGTGCTCCTCTGCTCCACGGACGGCGACGACGGTTCTAAATGTCATCAGTTCCGTGTCATCGTCCATCCATTGACCCTTCGCCAGTCCTGCTTTGGCACACAGGCGATCCAGAAACGTCTCGACGCTCCATCCGTTGTCTGCGGCTACTTGCGGGAGGAGCAAACCGCTTCCCTGCTGATGTGCGATCACAAGACCGTGCGTGCCGATCGATACTTGCTCAAGTCGCTCCGTTCCCTGCGCGGTGAGCCTCTGCGGATCGTGCATGATCGAAAGTTCGATGGTGAGAAGCGAAAGTTCGGAGGGGGTGAGCGAAGGAAAGCGCGGATCGATGGTTGCAGCAGATGTTGCCGCTGAACGAATGAGCGCTCCCAGAGTAGCGGTCATGGGGTCGCCCCAGTGGCCTCGGCAGGCTCGTAGCAGGCTGTTGCGTCGGAGCGTCACGAATACTCCGAAGCTTCCAGTTTCAGCAAGAGGTTGAGCGAGGGTGGCCGAGCATGGCGTTTTCTTCAGAGCAGCTTCGACAACCGACCGGGTGTAGAGCGTAAGTGTCTCCAGTTCTTCCGACGTGTAGTCGGCTCGGACGACAGCGTCGGGAAGCGGACGAAGCAACTTTGAAATATGTTCGCGGGAAGCAAGCTCTTCTACCGCCTGTTGTGTTTGTTCCAAGCGTTCCTGCACTACCGTGAGCTGGACTTCCGCGGAGCCTTCGAGTGGCGCAGGAGGATTGGCCCACTGCTCAATACGCACCGAGGATCGGCGACGGCCCCACGTGCCCGGTTCGTTTTCGAAAACTCCCGGGACAAGCGTTCCACAGTTTTTGCAGCAGGAGTCGACCACCTCGAACTGCCCAAGTTGATAATGATCCCGCTCGATAAGGAGCGTCTCACAATCGGGGCAGTAGGTGCTTTGGTGTTCAAGGTCGAGCACATTGCCGACATACGCGTAGCGGATGCCGCATTGCTTGGCGATGGATCGGGCACGAAGTAGTGTTTCATGCGGAGTTCGCGGCTTGTGCAACATCTTGTAGTCCGGGTGAAAAGCCGTGAAATGAACAGGGACATCACTCCCGAGATGCGCCACAATCCACTCACTCATACTGCCCAGTTCATCCGGAGCATCATTTTCGCCGGGGATTAGCAAGTTCGTAAGTTCGAGCCAGACGGAAGTGTGCTCACGCAGCCACACGAGGGTCTCGAGTACCGGCTCGAGGCTCGCCAGTGCATGCGTTCGGTAGAAATCGGCGGTGAAGGCCTTCAGATCGACGTTGACGGCATCGATATGTTCGAAGAAGTCTCCTCGTGCTTCAGGGGTGATATAGCCGGCAGTTACCGCCACTGTTTTTAGCCCGACGGCATGGCAGGCGATAGCGGTATCGAGCGCATACTCGGCCCAGATGACCGGGTCATTGTAGGTAAACGCAACACTGCGACATCCCAAGTCGAGTGCGGCGCGCGCAATCTGCTCCGGTTTTGCCGTGGCGCTGACAATCTCGATTTCTTTCGATTTCGAGATGTCCCAGTTCTGGCAAAATTTGCAGCCGAGGTTACAGCCTGCTGTCCCGAAAGATAATACGGAGGTGCCGGGTAGGAAGTGATTGAGCGGCTTCTTCTCGATAGGGTCGATGCAGAAGCCGGTGCTTTTGCCGTAGGTGCTCAACTGCATCTGACCACCTTCGTTTCGTCGTACGAAGCAAAAGCCCCGCGCTCCCTCCGGTAAGCGGCAGCGGCGTGGGCAGAGGTCGCACACGATGCGGTCTTCTTCTTTTCGCCACCAGCGGGTTTCGACTGCCATTGGTTCCGTTCGCATCAGTTACAGCGATCTTGCCACCGGCACCTGCCTCGCGAACGCTAGGATTACAACGTGACAGCAAGGCGACAGCGGTGGTCGAATTGTTCCGAGGACGAACAAAGGAAGTCGCCGGTGGATCTACGGGATGTTAGATGCCGAAAACCGCAGTGTCAGTTCAGACGCTATCAGGGTGCTGAATAACTCTTTTCAGCACCCTGATAGGCGGTTTACAACCCACAGTGTACGGTTAGGCGCAGCGATTAGCGGGAAAGGAAATTTCTAATCTGTTCAGCGACATAGGTAATTTGATCCCGTTCAAGCTCGGGGAAGATGGGAAGTGCGAGCGTATGCTGAGCGGCGCGCTCACTCTCAGGAAACTCCC
Source organism: Bdellovibrionales bacterium (assembly GCA_020434415.1). Lineage (GTDB taxonomy): Bacteria > Bdellovibrionota_C > UBA2361 > SZUA-149 > SZUA-149 > JAGRAW01. The sequence goes on along the minus strand of JAGRAW010000028.1, from coordinate 10,809 downwards.
CGGTTTCATACCCCAGATACCGGAAACATTCCTGTTCGTGGAAGGGGACAGGATAGTACACCTCGGTTCCAATGCCTTTTTCCTGCAAAAACTGCCGAAGTTCGTCTCTGTGCGCCGACACGGACACCACATATTGATTGTAAATGTGGTGCGCGCGACCGAACATAAGTGAAGGTGTCTTGACGCCACTATCAATCAGTAACTCATCGTAGAGCTGGGCGTTTTCTTGACGACGACGGTGCCAAGAATCCAGGTGCGGAAGTTTTACGGAAAGCACCGCGGCTTGTATCGGATCAAGTCGGAAGTTACCGCCGATCATCGAGTGATAGTATTTGGGTTCCGCTCCATGGTTTCGCAGACGGCGAAGTTTTTCTGCCAGCTTCGGATCGCTGGTGACAACCATTCCTCCATCACCGATGCCGCCGAGGTTCTTGCTGGGGAAAAAGGAATAGCAGCCGCATGTACCCATACTCCCTGCCGACCGCACCGAACCAAACCCGGGGTACGTCGCTCCGATAGCTTGCGCGGCATCTTCGATGACAGCGACCTGATATCGATCAGCTAACTCCATTAGCGGTTTCATGTCTGCGCATTGACCGTAGAGATGAACGGGAATGATCGCTTTGAGCCGCTCACGCTTCGTCGGATTATCGGCGAGCCACTGTTCAACCGCAGCGACATCAATGTTGTAGCTATCCGGGTTTATGTCTACGAACGCGGGGACCGCGCCTAACCGAGCGACGACCCCGGCTGTCGCAAAGAAAGAATAGGGGCTGGTGAGCACGATGTCGCCGGCCTTGATGTCGAGCGCCATCAATGCGACCAGCAATGCATCAGTCCCCGACGATACGCCAATGCCGAAATCCGCTCCGACGTACCGGGCGATCTCGCTTTCCAGCGCCTCAACTTTCGGCCCCATGATGTAGCGCGTGGAGGCAAGCACCTCGAGCACGGCTTCACGGAGTTCGCTTTCGAGCGATTGATACTGAGCGGAAAGATCAAGGAGCGGGACTTGCATAGCATTGCCGTTTGAAAAAATGGTAAAGTATTCCGCGGCTCAAGCGGGCTGCGGCGCTCATTGAAGCACCGAATCAGGACGAACGGTCGCGGAGATTGCCGAAGGATGGCCATTTTCGTCGAGAGCACCGCCAATGTCAACGAAAGTGCTGGAATCGTCACAACATAGCTGCTACCCCTCGTCGAACGATTGCGAAGGGGGAGAGATACTGCGGTCGAACCACTACTACAGCCAAGAGGAGGCGTATGCTTTCCCCAAAACTTTGCTTGCTTCTGGGTCTGGTGGTGTTATCTGGCGGATGTGGCGGTGGTGGTGGCGGCAGCAGCGATCCGGGGGACTCCTCAGACCCCGTCTTCGATGTCTCGGGTCCCGACAACGGGGGGAACGGGGAGTCGGACGGTGAAGAGGCTGCGGCTACCTCCTTTGTTGAATTTCGCGTAACGACGTTCAATACCGGATTGCTTCGCTACTTTGTGCCGCTTGCGGAGGAGCGGGTAGCCCCGGTGGCTGCAGCGGTACGCAGCGAGGCTGCTGACGTGCTTTGCCTGCAAGAGGTGTGGGAGGAGCGGGACCGACGCGAGGTGCTCGACGCGCTTTCCGACTCCTATCCCTTCGTCTACGTCGAGCCCGCTCGCCAGCGATTCGCCGATCGAAGCCCGGTCTGCACTCCGGCGGAAGTGGCGCCGCTCCTGGAATGCTTCTCAAACGCGTGCTTGTTCACCGACGACGGATTCGTCGAGTGCATGAGCGGCAACTGCTACGGCGAACTCGAAGAGCTTGCAGAGCGCCAACCCCAGTGTGCGCAGGCGATCTTCGCGCAGACGGGACGCTCGGCATTCGATTTCATTTCAGTTCAGGATGAGCTTTTCAGTGAAGGTGGGAGAGCGGGGTTGTTCGCCTTCGACGGCTCTAACGGGCTTATTCTTGCGTCCAAACACCCGTTTGCACGGACGATGCTGGTCGATTTTTTCGATATTTCGACGACAAGTCGTCGGTCAGCATTACTTGCTGAAGTTCGGGTCGATGGCACGGGGCAGCATGTCGCGTGCACGCATCTCACTTCCAATCTTGACGGAGAACTGCCCTACACGGGGACCTTCGGTAGCTGGAAAGAAGAAGCCCGAGCGCAAGGGGCGCGACTGCGAGAGGCTATGGCATCGTTCGCAAACGGCAGACCCGAGTTTCTCGCGGGAGACTTCAATTGCAGTATCGCGCAAGGTTCGACGGGAGTCGCGTCTGATGCCGAGGCGACTTGTTCGGATTTTCTTGCGGCCGGTTATCGCGATGCTGCCATGGAACAGCTTGGGTGTTCGTACTGCGCGTCCAATCCGCTAGTGCAGGGAAGTGCCGCATCGCTCGGGGGAAGAGACCTGCTGTTGGATCATGTTTTTACACGCGGACTCTCTGCGCCGGTGCAGTCAGTTGAGCGGGCGTTCGGTACCACCATAGTGCTGCAAGGCCAGCAGACTCCGCTTTCAGATCACTACGGGATCGCACTCGCAGCGCCGATCCCGGTGCCGTGAGGAAGCGTCATGTGACGCTTGCAAAGGGGGGAGATCGCGGGATCACCGGTTTGTGGCGGGAAGAGGCGGGAAGCCTCCCTATGAGTCGGTGCCACCGTGCGGTCCCAGTCGCCCCGGCGCTCGAGCCCGTAGACTTGGAATTACTATCGGGGCTGACCTGTCTAAACTGTGTGACAACTTCCAGTTTCACCTCCTGCGCCCATCGTTTATGCAAACGAGTCATGAAGTTAACTCATTGGGCGTGCCGCAATGCGCATGATTGCCCACCTATGTGACGCACTTGGTGAGGATTGGCGCGTATTGTTCTTGAGTTTGTGTGCATTCATGTGCTAATACTACATACTGTTGCGCATAATGCGGATGCCCGCTGGAGAGTGGTTTGTGTTTGAGCACGGTTGGTTGGCTTGGGTTGTTTTTGCGGTCGTGATTGTCGGTATGCTGGCTCTGGACCTTGGGGTGGTGCACCGGCGTTCTGAGCGTCTGGGCATGCGGGAGGCGGTGATCTGGACGTTGGTCTGGATAGCGACCGCACTGGTATTTAACGGCTGGATCTATGTTTCCATGGGAGCCCAGCCGGCGCTCACGTTCGCGACAGCCTATCTCATCGAAAAAGTGTTGAGCGTCGACAATCTCTTCGTCTTCCTCATTATCTTCAGCTACTTCAAAGTTCCGGAAGGACTACAACACCGAGTCCTCTTTTGGGGCATCCTCGGCGCAATAATCTTGCGCGGCCTGCTGATCACGGCGGGCATTACCCTGCTCGATTCCTTTCACTGGATGACCTATCTGCTGGGAGGCTTCCTCGTCTACACCGGATTCAAGACGGCTTTCCGGAAGGATGAAGACATCGAACCGTGGAAACATCCGGTTATCGGTCTGGTCTATCGCTTTGCTCGAGTATTACCGGACTATCGTGATGATCGGTTTGTAGTGCATGAAGGCAATCGGTGGCATGTCACGCCTCTCTTTGTTGTGTTGATACTGATCGAGCTTACCGATGTCGCTTTCGCGCTGGATTCGGTGCCTGCAGTGCTTGCCATCAGCACGGACCCTTTTCTTGTCTTTACCTCCAACTTGTTTGCGATCCTCGGACTCCGTGCGCTCTATTTCGTGGTGCACGAAATGATGCGAGTCTTTCAGCTACTGCAACACGGAGTGTCCGTCATACTTGTGGTGGTCGGCGCGGAGATGTTGCTCGAGTCGTTTATGGACATTCCTGATGTGCTGTTGTTCTCTCTCATAGTCTTGATTATGGTCGGATCGATCGGCGGGTCGGTGATGCTCAATCGGCGACAACAGCTTTCATCGCCATAACGTGCTCGATTTGTAGCTTTTTGACAAAGCGTTCGCTTACTCTCTGCGGCGATAAGAAAGCTCGAGCAGTGGGCTCTGCGCGTCTTGAGGCGCGGCTGTCGCAGAGCTAGCGATACCGGGGATCCAGAGGATGGATTCGCCTGCTTCAACTAACGGAAGGCGCTCGGTAAGCAGGGGGGTAAGGCCTCGTTCATCCAAGAGCCGTTTTACTCGCTCGACGCCGTGTGCGGAAACCTGCAATCGGTCGCCTGGCCGTCGTTCCCGAACGACCAACGCGCCCGGAGGAAGCTTGTTCATCGCGAAATAGGCTCGTGCCATGGAGAAAGGATTGCCGCCCGTTGCAGTTGCAGGCCTAGCGACTCCGTCCTGTCCTACGGGAACCACGCGAGCTTCGATGCTGATCGCGCTACCGTCATCATAGGAACGCACCACGACTCCAGGCACTTCGAGGAGCGATGGCAGGAGGCCGTTACGGCGAGCAATCGCATTTCGACGCGGCGCTTCTGGAGCGGATGTGGAGGCTGCGTTTTGTAACCGGAATCGCAGCGTGCCGTTGCTCTCAAGATGGCAAAGCACTCCAGAGTCCAATACGAAATCCTCGTGGGGCTGCTCAGCGCTGCAAAGCTTTTCCGCGAGACGGAGCAAGGTCTGGTGATGTAGGCGAGCGCTTGTCGCGCCCAGCTGTTCTTCCGCGATTAGCATCAGAACGCGCCACTGAAGAGGAGGGCTCAGGCTAGCGATCAAGGACGGTAGCGAAGCGTCATCGGTACTGTCGAGCCGATCTATTGCTTCGCTCCAAAGATACTCCTCGTCGCTAGCGAGCCGCTCTGCAATCGAGCTCAGATTGGTGATTATGCGTGGGCTGCACTCGCGTTCGAGAAACGGAAGTAACCGCGTGCGAATGGTTTTCCGCGGCGAGTCGTCGAGATTTCCTTCCGGAATGAACTTCAAGTGGTGCTCGGTCGAATATGCCTGCACCGCAGAATGAGGAGCGGTAAGCAGGGGACGAAGCAGCTTTTGTCGAGGGTCATAGGCAACCAGTGTTTGAACTTCGTTGCTTGCAGCTGACGCAAGAAGGGTTTGCAGAAAGTCCTCGGCTCGGTTTTGGCTGTTTTGGGCTGTGAGGCAAAGGTGTGCGCCGTGCTCATTGCGCACTTGTTCAAGGAATCTGCGCCGCACCTGCCAACGAAAACTTACCGTGTCCTGGGCGGATGGGCGCGGCAGAACCTTGTGAATGGCGAGCGGAATGTCGTACTGCTCGGTGAGGTTCAACACGAACCGCTCTTCTATATTCGCGAAAGCCGTTCCCCCATGGTTTACGTGGGCTCCCGCTACTTCGAGCTGTAGCTCCTCCGTGAGAGTGTGCAGAATGTGCACGAGGACATGTGAGCTTTCATCTGATGAGATGGCCACGATCAACTTGAGCGGCTCGCCCCGCTTACGCCCGGGAATATCAGCTTGAGCTCGCTCAAGTGCCGTTCGGACAGCTTCGCGTACTCGCTTTGCGGCTTGAGATTCGGTAGTCGGCATTGGCTCCACAAAGTAGGCGTAGTATCCGATTCGGGAGGTTAGAAGTTGGCCTTCGGGCCTTCGTGATTGGGCGCAACTTCTATCCCGAGTCCGGTTCATCGAGCTTGGGATTCAAAAGCGCTCTACAGAATCTGGTTTTGGATGCGCTCTCGTTACTTTAGACACATCTACTGATGCAATCAATAACGGGTCGGCTTCCAGGATTTTTGGGGAAATTAACAGGAAAAGCCGATTATTCCGGTTCACAGCACCGCAACGGCCAACCCGAGCACCATAGCTACGACTAGCGCAAGGGCGATGCCAACGAGGAGCCTCGGCCCGAATCGTCGGCGAAGTTTCGCATGGGTGGAAAAGCGGTCGGTGACCGGAGGTTCATCTGTCGATACGGCCTGAGCAATGTGCTCCAAGTGACGCTCAAGCTCGGCAAACCGGGTGTTCACGTAGGTGCGAAGCGTCGCGATCTCCCTGGCAGTTGCATCGTCGCCTGATCCGGTACGACCCAACGCCACAGAATCGACGACGCTCCCAACCAAATTTGCAATGCGGGTTCCAACTTCCTTCGTCTGAAGCAAACTTTCTTCTTTATGTCCCAGGTACGACTCGTGAAAGCGGACGAGGTGGGTATCGAGCGAGTTGAAGGAGCGTTCCACTAACCCCCGAAGAGAATCGAACTCAGCTTCAAGGTGAATTCGATCAAGCGAAGGAGGCGTCTGCCCCGCATCCATCGCTGCTGTTGGAGCAGCAGTCTGCGGCCGATCTACGTCAGAAACAAGGCGCTGGAGTCCGGCGAGTTGTGAGCCGAGCCAAGTGAATCCCACCTCGATCTGCTGATTGAGCTGTTGCACTGAGCTGCAAAGCTCCGCTAGCGCGTGGGTGATTTCCGTCGATGAATTCTCGCCGAGTTCAATTCGCGACACTTCGATGGCATCGCGAAGAAGCAGAGTGGTAGTGGCGTCTGTGTCCTCCGGGCGAGACTCCACATCTCCGGTATGGCTGGTTGAGACGTCGTGGTCCTCCCCTGCCGCTCGTGCCCCTACCTCAGTGGGCTGTTCGTCGAATTCCTGCGCCATCAATTTCCCTGTAGCACCCCGCTTAAGCAATGCCAAGGTTGGAAGTCCTTTACAAAAACGCTTTACGATATGCCATCAGGCGGGTCCATGACAAACACCAGCGTCCCCCTAGCGGTATTCCAGCGCGATTCAAACAGCGCATTAGCGAAGGGCTCGGGTCAACAATCTATGAGAGTCAGGGAGGGCTAGCCCCGCAGCGGCCTTTTGTTGTCGCCTGTCGCGAGGCTACCACACGCGCGCATCAGGACTAGTCGGCAACCCAGGGCGGTACTACAGCGCATTATCGAACGCGCTGGTCAACTACATCGAACGAATTACACCACAGCGGCGTGCTCGCGGCGCTACGCTATTTGCGCACCTCTAGCCGTAGATATATGTGCTCGCTCGGTACCAACGTGGCGTGGTCGAGAGCTTTGACCGGGTTCGTATTCGCAAGGGTGAAGCGATATTTTCTGACTGTGTTCGCCAATACCGTGATCATTTGGGAAACAGCCAAATGCTGTCCAATACATCGATGAGGCCCCACGGCGAACGGAATATAGCTGCCTGGTGTTATTGAATCCTTATTGGATGCAGAAAAGCGCTCCGGATCGAATACCTCGGGTTCTTCCCAGTATTCCGGATGGCGATGCACGACATACGGCGAAATCGCGATATGGGCATTCTTGCGGAAGAGTACGCCATCTACCTCGCAATCCTCAATCAGCGTGCGCCCTACACGAGGGACCGCAGGCGAAAGTCGCAGTGCTTCGTCGACAACCTGCTTGTGATACGGAAGTTTCTCGTCCAGTGCGCTACCGTCCGCAATTGCATCCTCCATTGAGCGAATCTCTTCATACAGCCTTTCCTGAACCTCTTGTTGTTGAGCCACGTGGAAGCACATCCAGGCACTGGCTTGAGAGGACGTTTCGTGTCCGGTCCAGAGGAGAGTCATTAATTCGCCTTCAAGCCACTGTTCGGACTTCCCGTCCTTGGCGACGGCGTTCTGCAGATGCTTGATAGTTGGGCCGCAGTCCGTTGAAATGAGCTGCCTTAGCAGCACCCGCAGTTGCTCACGCGACTCGTGAGCTCGCTTCGATCCGGGAAGCGGGAACCACCATGGGAGAAAAAGCCCCGGAGGCATCGACCGCCGATACGTTTCAGCCGAGACTCGTGTCACATGGCCGTGAATGACGTCTAGTAGTCCGTCCAGAGCGTTATTGAATAGAAACTTCCCTATCAGTGACAGATGGATGTGATAGAGGCTTGCGCTGACATCGAGCGGGACGCCCGATTTTGCGGAATCTTCCCAGGAAGCAATGCGATTCTGTACAAAACGGAAGGTCGAAAGCGAAGAATCCGCGATGGACTTCGGCTTGAACTCAGCGTGAACCAAGCGTCGAGTGAAATGCCACTCCGTTCCTTCGTTCGTTATAAGTCCTCGGCCAATCGCTCTTCCGAACGAGGCGCGAAAGGCCGGGCCACGTACAAAGACATCGTGACGCTTTTTCAGAATCTCGTGCACCACTGATGGGCGATCCACAAAATAGACATTCAGCCAGGGGAGGTAAACGATATCGCCGTGTTGCTTGAGTAGCGAAACCCAAATGTCCTGCTCGGGCTTCGCTCGCAGTAGTGCGTACGATGCCGCTGCGGAAAACGGCAACCTCGGGCATCCTTGCGGGTAACCTGAGGTTGGTCTCGGCGCTGAGTTCGAGGACGGTGTCAGCGACGATGATGGTTCCGAGGATTCATTTAGTGCATCGTGCGGTTCGTTGTTCATAGGTATGAATTCCCGGTTCAGATACGTTCAGACGGCACGTCACTGGGGCAGTGGCAGTGTGGTCATCCTCAGAGAAACGCCAGGCTCTTGGCGCCGGCATACCAATGCGTCGTCTAAGTTCGAGAAAAAGTTAAGCAAGTTTGTATGCTGGGCGCGGAAACCAAAGCCGAGTAAGCGGCTGGAATCACTATCCGGGGCACTACTAAGCTGTCGACTTTTGTGCGGACCCGGACCGAGGGAGCAGGCCGGTTTAGGCTTTTTTGAATCCGCTCCTAGCGCAGCTTCACCAGACTAGCCGGCTGAAGAACGTGCGCTCGTTGGCCGGTTGAGCGGGAGCAGCGATCTTACATGCGAGGCCGTGCATCGAGTGAAGGTCGGGTCGGGGCATGCTTCGTCGCCCGCAGGGGATGGGGGGTGGCTTTGGCGAGAAATGTTCGCGATCAAACCCACCGAAGCCCCAACACAAAATTCACTGACTGGATAAAAAGTTCATGCCAAGCGAGCTGTTGACCAAGCAATCCTCTACGAAGAATTCAGCCTCTCGCGAGACTTCGCGACAGTTCTCCCTTCTTCCGTCAAGGCGAACCTAGGTCAATCAGTTAAGCTCTACCAAGGCACGATTGGATACCCGGCCGGTTTGACCGGCACCGTCTTTCACGACGGCGAAGATATGGTTGTAGCCTGCGGATCCACTCGACTTCTGCAGGGTCACCGGAACGTCGACAAATCCGCCCGAACCTACAATATGGTCCTGGTCGTAAACGACTTGGAGCACTTTGTTAGTCTCGAAGGGGTCGATGTCAAACCCGCCGTTGGGAACACCGGTGAGGTAGAGTCCGGCTTCGAGCACCACTAGTCGAACTGTCGCGCCGTTGGGCGCGGTAACCCGAACCGTCTGATTCGCCGTTGCGGTGTTGAAGGTGAGCAACTGGGTGCCGACGACGGCTAATGTCGGAGCCGCCGGAGGAGCTGCTCGGACGATTGTGCTACCGGCAACCAGGCTACTCGGAACGCCGAAGAGATCGTTGGTGTAGACGCTTCCGTTGTTAAAGAACACGGTAATGGTGCTTCCGCCCATCTCCAGACCGGAAATACTTCCTGATCCGGCCGGTCCGGGGTCGTCTGCGTCCTTGATACTTGTTGGATCGATATCGATAGAGAACGTAAACGTCTCCGAGGGATCGAACTCGTCGAATGTCACGTCCAATGCTGAATAGCCACCGTCTTTTTCAGCGAACAAGGCATGCCCGCTAAGGCCGGTGACCGTTGCACCGGCATCGGGAGTGAACGGCTTTCCGACCGGGTCGCCCGCTGTCCCGTCAGGATCCCAGACAACATCCGGAAGCACGGCTCCCCGCAGATCGATTCTCACACGTTCGATACGCTCACTGCCACTGGATTGGTTCGTCAGTTGGATCGATCCGGTAGTGAACGTGGAGCTGTTGTTCACCGTGCCGCCAGGATTTACGGCTACCAACGCACTCGCGCCACTTGCAGGGGATGGAATCATCGGCCCGGCGAGTAGGCGGAAAAAGTCGTAAACAGCTACAAATGGGCTTGCCTCCTCACCGGCTTTGGTTACGGCGACACCCACGCCAAGTCCTTCGGATAGAAGCGTCGTCAAACCAGGGAATGAAGAAGTCGAAACGCTACCCAACACGACGATGTTCGCTGGAGCATCGGAGTCGACTCGGTAGCCGGCACTTACCGTTCCGTCGTCGGGGTCCACCGTCAAGAACAGATCGATGTTTTGAGGCGAGCCGACTGCTAACGCGACTGAAGGTACTAGATTCTCCGTGTGCACTCCGCCAATCTCACCGCTAAGCTGGATTCCGCTGGTGCCATTTCCCCGGTCCCCCGTAACTACCAAACGAATGTAGTCATCTGCTCCGACACCGAGAAAAACGCCGGCAGATTCAGCTCCCATAGGAGGCGCCGGTGGACTGACGAACGGGTCGACGACTCGCGCCGTGATTGTGAATTCACCAACGCCTGCGATCGGCGATGCGTTGATGCCGATCTGAAGTGCATTGTCTTGTGAGTTCGCAGCACCTTTCATGTCTCCGGCCGTCGGATTGATTGCCATGAATCCCCCGGCAGCACCGGTGTTGATTCGATCCGGAAGAAAGCCTTGTCCGTTCTCGTTGATCTGAACGCCGGTAAAGCCGGTATTTCTTAGATTTCCGAGGAAGTCATCGCCAGGATTGTATTCGTAGAATAATGGCGGCACCGTGCCGATGCCATTCGACGAATCGACAAAGAAGGGATCGACGTCGTCCAAATCCCCATCGTTGTCGTCGTCTGTATCCAGCAAATCGCTGATAAAATCGCCATCGAAATCCGTCGGGAAGATCGCAGGGTTCAACGGATCGGTTTCATTCGCGATTTCATCCGCGTCAGTATACCCGTCGTTATCATCATCAGGATCTGTCTCATCAGGAATTCCGTCACCGTCATTGTCCCCCACCGAACCGGGAAAATTAGGCTCGAGCAAAAGAATGGTGTCTCCGCCTGATCCGTTCTGATTGCCGAACTGGGCAACAAATATTGTTCCATCGACGTGTACCCAGACGTCGATTGGGCCGGCCAGAT
>JAGRAW010000289.1 GCA_020434415.1 Bdellovibrionales bacterium | reverse complement strand
GGTACAGCCGTCGCGACTCCGACCGCTAACCGTTGCGCTTGTCCAAGACGGTAGCCTCCTGCTGCTGCGAGCCAAAGCCCGAACTTGTTCGTCTCGCGAAACTCGCCCAGAGCCGCCGGCGCTTGCGCGTCCCGCGCTGCCTCAAGACCTAACGCAGCTGCAGCTCGGGCACGGACCTGCAGGACAGGATCCGTCAAGGCCTCGCGGATTGCCCGCTCTGCTCGTGGAGAACGCTCAAAGAGTCGTGAGAGCGCAGCGACTGCCCTGAACCGTAGCCGGGGTTCATCGTCGCGCGTCAGGCGTATCAGTCGCTCTTCTAAACCTTGATCGACCGAACCGATAATTCCCACGGCCTCTGCGGCCTGCAATCGATGATCCAGCTTTTCGCTCGCAAGCAAATCCGACACCGCTGCTGCCGCCGCAAGGCGTTCTCTTGCTTCCCTTGACCGAAGCGCCAAGGCGAGCTGCACCCCGGAGACTTCGTCACGCTGCTGTATGCTCTCTACCAACACACGATCCGCGGGGACTCCGTCTTTCTCGAGATAAGAGACGAAATGCGCGACGGCCTCTCGCCCGACAAAAGGCTGCTCACGCAAAATGGCACGCGCCGCGGAAACCCGTTTCGGAATCCCCGGGGACTCGTTCGAATCTGACGGTGCTATCGATTTCTCGGTTCCTGCCTTTTCAGTACGCGGCTCGGAGGTTGCGAGCAACTCCTGATGAAGCACTTCCAGCCCAGGGACAGGGTCTTCAAGCACGAGCGGCACATCGCCTGAGGCGAGCTTTACAGCAGTCCCAATCAGCGCGACAATCGCAAGGGGGCTGTAGCGAAGCGCTTTTCGGAACACTTGAAGAACTTCCATTTCAACTCCAAAGTTCGAGCGGGGAATCGGAAAAGAAACCCCTGCCGCTATACCTCTCGGCTTTTGAAGAGCCGTTGCAGGTAGGGTATACTGAGTGTTCAGTATCTACTTTCACGTTATGAAGTGCGGCTTCAGCCGATCCTCAAAATAAGCGGTATGTATATTGTCACGCCGAGGGCGTGCGATTCAAACTGCCCTGCTAAGCGGTACCGGGAATGACACGACAATATTACATTATCTTCAGTCTTCTCGGTGTGTTGTTACTTACAGCTTGTTCTTCGTCCGGTTCCGCTCGACAAGGGCCCGAAACTGACGAGAAGACCGTTGTCCATACAATCCGCTACTCCGGTGAGACGCTTTCGGAACTCGCCCAGTACTATACCGGGAACGCGTTTCAGTGGAAGAATCTTCAAGTGCTCCGCGACGACCAACCGGCCTCGAACCCCGACCGACTCCAAGTCGGCGATCGCGTCCTGATTCCGGCAGCTATCGCCAGGAGAACAGCACCCCCGCCGAAAACATACTTCCGCGCTGCATCGAATTCGTCGAAACGGAAAGGCACTCGGGTGGCCGCAGTACCTCAGGACAAGTCCGCTTCGAAGACCACCAGCGCCCGACGCGAAGAACCAAGTCCTGCCCCACCGTCGAATCGAAGCGCTGAAGCAAGTTCGCTGGATGATGAAGTCCTACGCGACAAGTTGATTAGTGGTCTCGTCGAAACGCCTCCATTCTCTCCCGCTCCGTGAGCCGGAGACGTCCGCTTCCTTTTTAGATCAGTTCAAGGTATCGTCTTGAGTATGAACCGCCGGCAATTTTTGGCTGCGGGCACCTCCTTGCTTGCCGCGCAGCTGTTACTCCCATCATGGGCACGTAGCGCAGAACCTCGAACCGCAGTCGATCCGCGTTCCGCTTCTACATTCGACCTTGTCGTTGGGCGAAGTCTTCTGCCGATTGACGGCAAAGAGGGCTCGGCAATCACTGTGAACGGAACGCTTCCCGCGCCCTTGCTCCGATGGCGGGAGGGCGAAGAGGTCACCCTACGGGTAACCAACAACCTTGAGGAAGACACCTCGATTCATTGGCATGGCATCCTGCTTCCGTTTCAAATGGACGGCGTTCCTGGTGTAACCTTTCCGGGCATACGACCTGGGGAAACGTTTACCTACCACTTCCCGGTCCGTCAGTCCGGCACGTATTGGTATCACAGCCACTCCGGGCTACAGGAACAGCTGGGGCACTACGGTCCCCTCATCATCGATCCAAAGGGAACCGACCCGATAGACTGCGATCGGGAGTATGTCGTAGTGTTTTCGGACTGGACGTTTACGGACCCGTACCGGCTGTTTGCGCAACTCAAGAAAGAGCCGGAGAGTCTGAACTATCAGCGACAGACGGTCGCCGATCTGCTGGGTGATATGCGGCGAGACGGAGTGCTTGCAACGCTCAAGGACCGCTGGGCCTGGGGCGAAATGCGCATGGCACCGACGGATATTTCGGACGTCGGTGGGAGCACCTATACCTATCTCGTCAACGGGCACGGTCCTGGCGATAACTGGACCGGGTTATTCGAGCCCGGAGAGCGTATTCGCCTTCGAATCATCAACGCCTCGGCAATGACCATTTTCAATGTGCGAATCCCCGGCTTGCCGATGACGGTGGTGCAGGCTGATGGTTTGGCAGTGCGACCTTTGGAGGTTGACGAATTCCAGATTGGAGTCGCCGAAACGTACGACGTAATCGTTTCTCCCCGAGAAGACGTCGCGTACACTGTCTTCGCAGAAACCATCGACAGGTCCGGGTTCGCTCGTGGGACGTTGGCTCCTCGTCTCGGCATGGTTGCCGAAGTGCCGCCGCTACGAAAGCCGCCGCTGCTTACGCACCGAGACATGGGGATGGCATCACATCACGGACACGGCGCGACGCATCATCAGCACCACGGAGACTCCGCGAAGGTCCAGACAACCCCAAAGCATTCGTCAGATGACGCAAGAACACCCCCTTCCGAGCGACGCCATTCTGCCGATCCCCAACCTCTGGCGCATCCCCATCCGATGGGGCCGGGTGTGTCCGGAGTGGCTGAAATGGGGTTGTATCGTCTCGATGACCCGGGTTTAGGCCTTGAGGACGTGTCGCACCGGGTCCTTACCTATTCAATGCTACGCAGTCTGGAGCCGAATCCCGATACCAGGAAGCCGGAGCGAGAAATTGAGCTACATTTGACAAGCAACATGGAGCGCTACATGTGGTCGTTCGACGGTGTGCAGTTCGCCCATGTTAAAGAGCCGATCGTGTTTCATGAAGGAGAGCGTCTGCGGCTTACCCTGGTCAACGACACCATGATGTCACACCCAATTCACTTGCACGGCATGTTTTTTGATGTAGTGAATGGTGGAGGGAATGATGGAGGGAATGATGGAGGGAACCACATGCCGCGGAAGCACACGATTATCGTCAAACCTGCTGAGAAAGTATCTGTTGATATCACGGCTGAAGCCCTCGGCGACTGGGCGTTTCACTGTCATCTACTATATCACATGCACGCTGGAATGATGCAGGTCGTTTCCGTACGTCCTCAAGGATCCGACTCCGTCTCGGCATGAACATCCTGAAACAAATGGTCGGAGCGGTGGCGGTGATCCTCCTGAGCACGCTGGTCGCTGCCCAGGAACCGGACTGGCATGCGGCCAATCAGTATTATGATGCAACAGAAATGGCTGCGGCAAAACACCATCTGTTGCACCATCATGGCGCCCACCGACTGCTTTTTCTCGAAGCGGATCGCCTCGAGTATCAAAGCAATGACGGCGAATCACTCGCTGTCTGGGATGCACAGGGCTACTACGGGACCGATTTCAACAAGCTTTGGCTGAAGAGCGAGGGTGACTATCAGGCTGAGCCGGGAAAACTGGAGGAAGCCGAGCTTCAGCTGCTCTACGGTCGGTCGGTATCGCCCTACTTCGATCTGCAGCTTGGGATGCGGCATGATTTCGAGCCCCGCCCGGTGACCACCTATGGAGTGTTGGGAGCGCAGGGTCTCGCTCCGCTTTGGTTCGAAATCGATACTGCGGCTTTTCTAAGTGAAAAGGGCGATGTGACAGTCCGTGTAGAGTCAGAATACGACCTCCTCCTGACGCAGCGCTTGATACTGCAGCCCCGGCTGGAACTGGAAGCAGCCGCACAGGATGTCGAAGCACTAGGGCTTGGCTCGGGACTGACGGCTGCTGAGCTGGGTGTGCGTCTCCGCTACGAGGTCGACAGACACTTTGCGCCCTATCTGGGAGTCGTCTGGCAAGATCTATTTGCCGGCACGGCCGATCGCGCTGGACCGGGTGAAGGATCCCCGATCATCTCTTGCGTCGCCGGCGTCCGCGCCTGGTATTAGTCGCCAATGAGCGCCCCGACATCGATCGAGAGTTGTCGAAACGACGTGTAGCCGAATTCCGCGTTGAGATGTCCGCCCCCTGCTATTTCGCGAAGCGGTGCTCCTAGGGCTTCGGCTATTCTCTGCCCCTGGTCCAGCGGCACATACGGGTCATTCGGAGAGTGGTACACTTGAATGTGACGGCAGTTGCTTCGAATCTTGTCCCACTCGAACGGTCGAGCGATGAAGCTGGCATTTAGGGAGTCATATTCGGGAATACCGAGGGGTTCTATCACTCCCGCCACAAGAAAAAGACCTCGAATTCGTGAAGACAGACGCTCCACGAGTCGCAGCGCGAAAGTTGCCCCGCAACTGTGCCCAATGAGCAGAGAATCCTCCGTCAACTGAGCAAGACCGACACTGGTTTCAAATGTCGAAAACCACTGCTCCAGCGACTGATTCTCCGGTGTAGGAAATGCGGGACATACAACGGTTACACCTCGGGCTGTGAGCTCTCCCGTCAGCCAGGGAAACCAATTGCCTCTCGGGGTACCCAAAGTGCCATGAATGATGACCGCGTTCATTGTGAGCGATCGCTCCCGGATTGCTTACAGGGTCAACCCGAAACGAAAACCATCACGCTTGTAGCCGAGATGCTCGTAGAACGCATGCGCGTTCTCTCTCGCTTGCCCGCTGGAGAGCACGACCTTCTGAGCCCCTACTGCTCGCGCTTTCTCCGCCGCATAATCCATCATCTGACGTCCGATACCGTGCCCTTGCACATCGCTTCGAACAACGACATCCTCGACTACCGCCGATTTACCTCCGTTGTGGGTAAGGCTTTGAACGACGACCAAAGCGAAGGTGCCGACCAACCTCGAATCTACGAACGCAACGTAGAGCTTATGACAACCGGTGTTCGTTATCTCCTCGAAAAGACGCTTCGCCTCGCTTTCACTCAACCGATTGTCAGGAGACATATCCTGCTGAGCGATCAACTCCATGATCGCAGGAACATCTGCGGCGACAGCTTCTCTCACGGTACAGGTAGTCACAAAGTTTCTCCCCTCGCCTTCATAGGCACTTACCAAATAAAACGCAGGCAGCTAGTAGCATCACGTATACACAAAGTACCCCCTGAACCGCGATGTAAACAATGCCAACCGCCAGCTTCTTGCCGAACGAGAACGGCATTCGCGATAGCAGCAAGAGCCCCACTGCAACACCGAATCCGACTGCGGACCAATCAAGCACAGCGCTTGAAGTGTCCAGCATCATTCGACTGAGAATGACATAAACGAAGACAAACGTTGCGGGTAAAAGCAATGCCAGTGCAATCATAAGCTGCTCAGTCTTTTCCACCGCTCTGCCGGGCATGAAAGCGTATACGCGGCCGTCGCCCCATCATTGTCATCGCAAAAGCGGTGTGCCACGA
>JAGRAW010000288.1 GCA_020434415.1 Bdellovibrionales bacterium | reverse complement strand
GATTCTGGTCCGACAACGCCGGACGTAAGGCTTGATACGACCAACGATTCTGGTCCGACAGTGCCGGACGTAAGGCTTGATACGACCAACGATTCTGGTCCGACAACGCCGGACGTACAACTTGAAACCTCAGCCGCCTCCCGCGAAGCAGCAGAGCGCGCGCAGGAGCGCACCCAATTAGAGAAACTAATTGCGCAATCCGAAGCACGTATCACCGCTGCACGAGAACTTAAGGAGTTGCTGCATTCGGACTCGGGACGTTCCTCAAATCTATCCGAAGACGAGCGAAAAGCCGCGATTGCCGAGTACCGGAAGACCCTGAATATTGAGCGTCCAATTGAACGGATGCCGCAGGGTATGCAGTGGACTTATTTGCCTGAACTTACAATGACGCTGAATCGCGAGAGTGGAGACCTGTCAAGACTTCGCGATGAACTCGCGGCCCTACCCTCGAGTTGATAGCGCCGGGGCGTTCAGCTAGACTCCACGCTCCATGGCTACCTACTACTTTCGCAATAAATCCGAGACCTTCGGGGTGCTGTTTGCCTCCGCGGAGGCCTATTCCAGATTCACCAACGCAGATTTTGCGACGCTTGCCTGGCTCCTGGGCACGGAAGACACTCCGCATGAGCGGGTAAAAGGGACTTATGTCGGCCCTCGGCGGGAAATTCTCTCGCCCTGGTCGACCAACGCGACCGAGATAATGGCCAACGTCGGGCTCAGCGGGATTGCGCGGATTGAGCGCTTCGCCGAGGTCGCCGACGGGGAGCATCCCAGCTTCGACCCGATGCTGGAGGAGGTTTACGTCGGTTTGTCCGAGGATTCGCTCGACATCAGCCAAAGTGCAGAACCCCTTCGTGCTATCACCGACATCGCGGCGTACAATACGCAAGAAGGGCTCGCACTCTCTGCGGAAGAGATCGCCTTTCTTGAACAGGCAAGCGCAACTCTGGGTCGTCCGCTGACAGATGCCGAGGTCTACGGCTTCTCTCAGATCAATTCCGAACACTGTCGCCACAAGATTTTTAACGGGACGTTTGTGATTGACGGCAAAGAGCAGCAAAGCTCCCTCTTTTCGCTGATCAAGGACACTTCCAAAGCAAGTCCTGACCTTCTCGTCTCTGCCTACAAAGACAACGTCGCCTTTATTGAAGGGCCCCGCATGCTGCAGTTCGCTCCGGCGGATGGCGAAAAGCCGTCGGGATATCGGACGCGGGAAGTTGCGTCCGTGATCTCGCTGAAAGCGGAGACGCACAATTTTCCCACCACCGTTGAACCGTTCATGGGTGCTTCCACAGGCAGCGGCGGCGAGATTCGCGACCGCATGGCGGGCGGGATCGGCAGCATTCCGCTCGGCGGTAGCGCGGTATACATGACTGCGTATCCAAGGCTGCAGGGCGGTCCCGGTGTGCACTGGGAAAAGCACACGAAACCGCGCGACTGGAAATACCAGACTCCCCAGCAGATTCTCACCAAGGCATCGAACGGCGCTTCGGATTTCGGAAACAAGTTCGGACATCCCTTGATCGTGGGCTCGGTGCTGACCTACGAAGGGAAGACGCCGCGCGGTTTCTACGGGTATGATCGAACGATCATGCTCGCGGGCGGTATCGGCTACGCCCATCGAGAGCATGCACAGAAGCGCGAGCCACAGCCGGGGGATGCCGTCGTGCTACTCGGGGGCGACAATTATCGCATCGGCATGGCCGGAGGATCTGTCAGCTCGGTTGATACCGGCGCAGTCCGCCGTGAACTCGAGCTCAGCGCCGTGCAACGTTCCAACCCGGAGATGCAGAAGCGGGTCTACAATGTCATTCGCTCCCTGGTCGAGCGGTCGGCGAATCCGATTATCATGATCCACGACCATGGTGCAGGCGGGCACATCAACTGTCTGACGGAGCTGCTCGAGAGTCAGGGCGGAGTCATCGAACTCGACAAGCTGCCCGTCGGAGATCCGACGCTCAGCCCCAAAGAGCTGATCTGCAACGAGTCACAGGAACGAATGGGGCTAATCGTTCGTGCCGACGATGTGGCGCTCCTCCGTTCGCTTGCCGACCGTGAACGAGCACCGTGCTACGTCATCGGTCATGTTACCGGCGACAAGCGCATCGTGTTCCGCGGCGCCGACGGTCAGGCGCCGGTTGACCTGCCGCTTGAAGTGTTGCTCGGAAGTTCGCCCAAGCTGGTGCTGGAGGACGAGCAGCACACGGTACATCACCGAGCGCTCGAGTATGCAATTGCCGACGGCAAAGCGCTCCGCCAGGCGTTCGAAGCCGTGCTGTCGCTCGAAGGGGTGGCGTGTAAAGACTGGCTGACGAACAAGGTTGACCGTTGCGTCACGGGATTGGTTGCGCAGCAGCAGTGCGTCGGCCCGCTTCAGCTACCGCTTAGCAACGTCGGTGTCATGGCCTTCGACTACGAAGGACGTGTCGGCGCTGCCAGCGCCATCGGCCACGCACCAATTGCCGGACTGATTGATGAAGCGGCCGGCTCGGTGCTGAGCGTTGCCGAGAGCTTGACCAACATCGTGTGGGCCCCGCTCAAGGACGGCCTGCGTTCGGTAGTCCTCAGCGCGAACTGGATGTGGCCCGCCAAGCAGCCGGGGGAGAATGCGCGGCTGTATCGGGCAGTCGAGGCGCTAAGCGAGTTCTGCGTCGCTCTCGGCATACCGGTTCCGACGGGTAAAGACTCCCTGTCGATGACGATGAAGTATGAAGACGGGCAAACCGTCCGCGCTCCCGGTACGGTCGTCGTCAGTGCCGCTGCGGAATGCGTCGATGCCGCGCATTGCATCACGCCGGATCTGAAAGCCGGAGAAGACACCGTGCTGGTCTACATCGATCTCTCCGGTGAGCGGGCGCAGCCCTTGGGCGGCAGCAGCTTCGCCCAAAGCTTGGGCCAGCTTGGCGACACGGCTCCGACGGTGCGAGACGCACAAGCGTTCGCCGCAGGATTTGAGCTACTGCAAAAGCTGGTGAAAGAAGGGCTTGTGCTCGCCGGGCATGACGTCTCTTCCGGCGGGCTCATCACCGCTGTCGCAGAAATGGCTTTCGCCGGTGACCGAGGCGTCGACCTGTCGATTTCAGGCAGCGAGTTGGATGTTGTTCCAAAGCTGTTCTGTGAGAAACCGGCCGTGGTCCTGCAGGTCAAAAAGGATAACGCTCCGGCTATTCGGGAGAGAGCTGAGGCGGTCGGATTGAGCACACTGTCACTCGGTGAGGTTCGTGGCACTCAGTTCCGGCTGCACGCCGGATCCCTCGGCTTTTCGGCATCGGTCGCCGAGCTTCGTCGCGTCTGGTTCAAGCCTTCCTATTTGCTGGACAGTAAGCAGACTGCTCCGAGCCTGGCGGAAGAGCGATACCGAACCTTCGACGCCCATCCTCTGACCTTTTCGTTTCCGCAGGGGTTTACCGGTCAGCGCGCCGACCTCGGCATCAACTTCAGGAAGCCGCGTGAGCAAGGCCCGTGGGCCGCGGTCGTTCGGGAGAAGGGGACAAATGGTGAGCGCGAGATGGCCGCGTGTCTTTATGCCGCGGGGTTTCAGGTTCGGGATGTATGCACCAGTGACCTTGTCGCCGGTCGGGAGACGCTCGAAGGCGTTCAATTCGTGGTCTTCCCCGGCGGGTTCTCCAACAGCGACGTGTTGGGCGCAGCTCATGGCTGGGCCGGAGTGTTTCGCTATCATGAGCAGGCTCGCGCCGCGCTCCAGCGCTTCATCGCGCGTCCGGATACGCTGACCCTCGGAGTATGCAACGGTTGCCAATTGCTGGTGGACCTCGACCTTCCGTATCCGGATCGAGAGGTCAAAGTTCGAATGCTCCAAAACGAGTCGCAGAAGTTCGAAAGTAGCTTCGTCGCGGTTCGCGTCGAGGAGACGGCCAGCGTGATGCTCAAACCACTAGTCGGCTCTCGTCTTGGCATCTGGGTGGCTCACGGGGAGGGACGATTCTCACTTCCGGAAGCGGAAGAAAGCTACGACATTCCGTTAAAGTACGTTTCGGTCGACTATCCGGCCAATCCCAACGGCTCGGACTACAATGCGGCCGCCGTATGCTCACCAGACGGAAGACATCTGGTGATGATGCCGCATCTCGAGCGAAGCATGTTCTCCTGGAACTGGCCGTATCGGGGCAAGGGCGAGGTGCCGCCGTTCGAGGTCAGCCCGTGGATTCTTGCGTTTACGGCCGCTCGCGAGTGGGTCGAGCAACAAAGCACGTAAGCTGATGAGCCTTGGCTGGAGCGACGTCGAACAAAAGCTCGCGGGACTCTACGGCGCTTCAGCAGCCGCCGGCCTGGTCGCCGATATCCAAGCCCTCCCGCGGCAGTCTGCACCTGCTTCGACGCAACCGCTGACCGAACGGGATGCGGCGCTGATCTGCTATGCAAACTCGGTTGTCGATCGTGCCGAGGAGACCGCACCTCTTGCTATCCTGCGGCAGTGGTTGAAGCAGCACGCCATCACCGACACCCTCTCCATTGTTCATTTGTTACCGTTCTACCCTTGGGATACCGACCGCGGTTTTTCCGTGAAGGATTTCTATCAAGTCGAACCGAGCTACGGAAGTTGGGAGGATATTCGGTGTCTGGCGAACGAATGTCGGCTGATGTTCGATTTCGTCGCGAATCACGCGTCGATTGAAAACCCGCTCGTGCAGTCGGCGCTGATCGAGCGGCATCTTTCGCCGGAGGATAGTCGGTATCAAGAACACGCGCGGTATCGAGAGTTCGTGCTGGCGTTCTCCCAGGAGGAGCGCCCGACGGAGAACGACCTGAAGCAGCTCGCCCGTCCGCGTGCTGCGCCGGTGCTATCGCCCTATGTGGTTTTCGATGACGGCGGTGCGCTGCGAGCTTCGCTCGGCACATCCGCGCCCGACGGTCGTCAGCAGTTCGGCTCAGGCTGGGTCTGGACCACGTTCTCCCGCTTGCCGAATGCTGACGGCAGTGAAGCGACCCGCCAAGTAGATCTCAATTTCAAAAACCCCTCGGTCTTTCTGGAGGCCGTGCGCATCTTGGTCTTCTACCGACAGCAGGGGGCCTCGCTGATTCGGCTGGATGCCATCGGCTACCTTTGGAAAAAGTTCGGTTCGACGTCGCTTCATGAGCCGCAAACGCACGAGCTTCTACAAGCGCTGGACGGCATTTTAAAGCTGCTGCTGCCCGAGGTCATCACCATCGCCGAGGTTAACGAGCCGCAGGAAAAGGTGTTGCCGTATCTCGGGACGGAAGCTGCATCCGAGAGCGATTTGGTCTACCAGTTTTCGCACTTTCCGCTGGCGGTTCATGCCGTGCAGACCGGGAGCGCTCAACACTACAGCGAATGGCTACGGACTCTACCTCCATTTGGTGGCCGGCAGTTCATCACGGTGCTTGGAAGTCATGACGGGTTGGGAATGAAGCCCGCGCGGGGTCTCTTGCCGGAAGGCGCCGTCAGCGAAATGATTGAACGGCTCGTCGACGAGCACGGCGGTCTGCCCAATTTTGCGGTGCTCCCCGGCGGTGAGCGAATCGTCTATGAAGTCTGCGCAACGCCGTGGGATTTGATCAACCCTGGAGACAGCGAAGAGCCGTTGGCGTTGCAAATCGACCGCTACTTGGCGGTGGTCGCCTTGGGGTTGCTCCCCAGAGGGCTTCCGGCGTTCTACATCAACGGCATTCTTGGTCGGAGCGGC